>NZ_JALCYU010000011.1:0-213844 GCF_023507765.1 Chromobacterium sp. IRSSSOUMB001 | reverse complement strand
ACCCCGTTCTAAGACCCCGTTCCCGGCCTGCCGCGCTTGGCGAGGCCTGGTTTCGCTTTTGCTCGCTGGACTTTGAACAGCTTCTGAAGCAGCCCCCCGCCCGAATGGCCAGTTCGCCGTTTGTTTGCGCCGGGACGCCGCCTATAATGACATCGCTTTTTCCGTTCCTCGCGCGCGGCCCCGCGCTTCCTCCGGAGCCGGCGTTTCAACCGGACATCCGCCATGAGCCATCATCATCCGCACGGACCAGGCTGCGCCTGCTGCACTCTTCCTTTGTTGGCTCAGTTGCACGATGAGCTGTCCGAGCAGCCCGACTGGCAGGACGAGGCCAAGCGGCTGATCCGCCAGCAGGAAAAACATTTGCTGCCGGCCTCGCCGCCTCAGACGCTGATCATTTACGGCGGCTCAATTCATACCTTGGCCAGCAGCGGGCGGCAGACGGTGGACGCCGTCGGCATCGCCAAGGGCCGCATCGTGGCTACCGGTTCACGCGAGGAGGTGCGGCAGGCCATGGCCGCCGCCGGGCATAAAAAACCGGAGGAGATGTCGCTGGAAGGCGCCACCTTGCTGCCCGGTTTCGTCGATCCCCACATGCACATCCTGCCCAGCGCGCTGTTTTCGTCCTGGCAGTATGTGGGCGCGTTCTCCGGCCAAACGCTGACGCCGGATTACGGCATTGCCGGCGTGGAAAGCACGGTGCGCGCGGCGCTGGCCGATCCCAAAAAACAGCAAAAGGCCAAGGACGGCACGGCCTGGGTGTTGGGCTTCGGCCTGGATCCTTCGCTAATGCGGACCTGGACCGAACCGGACCTGGACTGGTTCGCCCAGTTTGGCGACAAGCTCCCGATTTTCCTGATGAACGCTTCCGGCCACATCGGCTACGCCAACGCGCCGGCGCTGGCCAAGGCCGGCATCAGTCCGGAATGCAAGGGGGTGCTGGTGGAGGAGCAGGTGCTGCAGATGATGCCCGCGCTGCCCTCCCCGTCCCCGGCCGCCTTGCTTTCCAGCATCAGCCAGGTGCTGCACGGCGCGGCCAAGATGGGCAATACCACGTTGTTCGACGCCGGCCTGGGGTCCGGCAAAGGGCTGTTCGAGGTCTTGCTGCTGGACTTGGTGGCCCAGACCGCGTTGAACCCGGTGCGCATCGCCGCCGCGCTGTTTTCCAACGAAACCCGGCAGATGGACGAGTGGACGCGCTTGTTCCGCCCGGACCTGGACGGCATGGAGGACAAGCGCTTCAGCATCAAGGCGCTGAAGCTGGTGTCGGACGGCTCCAACCAAGGGCTGACCGGTTTTCAGACCGAGGCCTACAAATGCTATCCGGAACACCAGGTGCCCAATGTACCGGCCACCGGGCTGTTCAATTTCCGCCCGCCCAGCGCCTTCGCTCCGCATTTGCGGCAGGCGGTGGAGCACGGCTGGCCGGCCATGGTGCACGCCAACGGCGACCGCGCCATCGACGAGGTGCTGCAGGCTTACGAGCACGCGCTCAACCACCCTTCCGCGCCGCTGCGGCCGGATTGCGCCGGCACGCGGCTGCGCCATCGCATCGAGCACGCTTCGCTCTTGACCGACGAGCACATCTCCCAGATGGCGCAGCTTCAGCTTTCGCCCAGTTTTTTGATCGGCCACGTCGGCTATTGGGGCCGCGCCTTCCAGCAAACCATTCTGGGCGAGGCCCGCGCCAAGCTGTTGGACCGCTGCCTGTCCGCCAAGCGCGCCGGCCTGCGCATCAGCCTGCACTCCGATCACTTCGTCACCCCGCTGGGCGGCCTGCGCATGATGGAGCAGGCGATTTTCCGCGTGATGGAGGCGGCGCCGGAACAGGCCGGCGGCAAGCCGGCGCTGAACCCGGCGGAGCGGCTGGACCGGCTCAGCGCGCTGCGCGCGGTAACGCTGGACGCCGCCTGGCAATGTCATATGGACCATATCGTCGGTTCGCTGGAGCCGGGCAAACTGGCGGACTTGGTGGTGCTTGAGCAGGACCCGCTGGACCCGGCGGTGAGCAATCTGCGCGATATCGCGGTGCTGCAGACCTGGCGTTCCGGCGCGCCGGTGTATCTGCACGCCAAGCTGGGTTGCGCGACGGAATCCGCGCCGCCAGCCTGAGGCGCTTCGTCGCAAGGGCTCTGAGCAGGCAAGGCCTTGCTCAGCTTTTGTCAGCCTCTCCGTCTTGCCATCGGCATACAATCCGCGCAGGGCCTGTTCAAAGTCTCGCGAGCCAAGGGCGAGACAAGGCGAAAACGGCTGAGAAAGCGGAATGTACAAGTGGTACATGAGCATTTCGAAGCCGCTTTCAACGCCGTATCGCTGAAGCGCAGCAGACTTTGTACAGGCTCTCAGTGCGCGGCGTCGCCGCGCAGTACCGATGCCATGCACAGGAGCGCCCATGTCCCTACCCCATCAACCCGGCTGCGCGTGCTGCACGCTGCCCCGGCTGTCCACCCAGCTGGACGCCTTGCAACATCACAACTGGACCGAAAGCCTGTCCGGCCTGATCCGCGTCGCCGCCGAGCGCGCCAAGCTGGCGCTGCACCAGGACGCGGCCATTTTCCACGGCGGCCCGATCTACACGCTGCAAGGCGGACAGTCTGGCCGGGTGGAAGCGCTGGGCGTCGCTCACGGCAAGGTGGTGTCGGTGGGCAGCCTGCGGCAGGTGGAGGCCGATATGCAAGCCCAACCGCGCGCCGAGCGGATTGATCTGCGCGGCAAGACTCTGCTGCCGGGCATGGTGGACCCGCATGTGCACATCCTGCCCAGCGCGTTGTACCGCAACTGGGTCAATCTGAGTCCCTTCGAGGATCAGATTCTGCGCCCGGGCTACAATCTGGGCTGGGTTGCTGAGAAGCTGCGCAACGAGCTGACCGCCCGGCACGGCCACACGCGCGCCGACACGCAGCAATGGCTCACCGGCTTTGGCGTGGACCCCTCGCTGATGACGAAATGGCAGGAGCCGGATCAGCCCTTTCTGGACCAGATCAGCACCGAGACGCCCATCTTCCTGATCAACGCCTCCGGCCACCTGGGTTACGCCAACTCCCCAGCGATGAAGCTGGCCGGCCTGGACCCTGACTCCAAGGGGGTCACCACCGAGGCCGACATCGGCAAGGTACTGGCGGTGATTCCCGGCCTGGCCGCTCCGCACTTGCTGAGCAAGCTGCAGGAAATCTTGCACGAGGCCGCGTCCAGAGGCATAACCACGTTGTTTGACGCCGGCTTGGGCGCCGCCATGGGCCAGTTGGAAATCACGCTGCTGCGCGCCTTCGCCCAAAGCCCGCTGGCGCCGGTGCGCATCGGTGCGGCGCTGTACTCCAACCAGGACTGGCTGCAAGAGCAGTGGTTGCACACCTTCCAACCCAATCACATTCCGCACGACGACGACCGCTTCAGCATCCGCGCGCTCAAGCTGATTGCCGACGGTTCCAATCAGGGCCTGACCGGCTATCAATCGCAAGACTATTGCTGCGCGGATGAGCACCACGTGCCCAATGTCTCTCCACGCGGCCTGTTCAACTTCGAGCCGCCCATCACCTTCGCCGCCCAGTTGCAGCGCGCGCTGAACGCCGGCTGGCCGGTACTGGTGCACGCCAACGGCGATCAGGCGGTGGATTACGTGCTGGCCGCCTTCGAACTGGCGCTATACGACGAAAACGCCAAGGACGGCGCGCCCAATTCCAAGCTGGCGCTGCGCTCGCGCATCGAACACGCATCGCTGCTGAGCGATGCCAGCATCGCCACCATGGCGCGGCTGAAGCTGTCGCCCAGCTTCCTGATCGGCCACGTCGGTTACTGGGGCCAGGTGTTCAAGACCACCATCCTGGGCCGCGATCGCGCCCAGATGCTGGACCGCTGTCAGTCCGCGCTCAAGGCCGGCCTGCGCATCAGCCTGCATTCGGACCACTTCGTGTCGCCGCTGGGCACGCTGCGGATGATGGAGCAGGCGGTGACGCGCGTGATGGAGGCGGACCCGGAGCGGCAGCCGCTGAACCCGGCGGAATGCCTGGACCGCCTCTCCGCGCTGCGCGCGGTGACGCTGGACGCGGCCTGGCAGTGCCATATGGACCACATTGTCGGCTCGCTGGAGCCGGGCAAACTGGCGGACCTGGCCATTCTGGAACAGGACCCGCTGGACCCGGCGGTGCCGGCCGGCTCGCTGCGCGACATCCGGGTGCATCAAACCTGGTTGGCCGGCAAGCCGGTCTATCAAAACCCCAAGACGCACTAAGCCGCGTCCAAGGCGCAAAACAAAACCGGCCGGGATTCCCGGCCGGTTTTTGCGTTCCGCCCTCTTCCGCCGCGCGGGCCGAGAACGGGGCCTAGACTCAATGCGCCACTGATTTGGACATCAAATTCATCACCAACACCCCGGCCACGATCAAGCCCATGCCAATCATGGCCGGCGCATCCAGCTTCTGGCCGTAGAGCACCCAGCCCACGATGGAGACCAGCACGATGCCGACGCCGGACCACAGCGCATACGCCACGCCCACTGGAATCTGGCGCAGGGTCAGCGACAGCATGTAGAAGGCCAGCAGATAGCCGGCGCCGGTGAGCAAGGACGGGCCCAGGCGGGTAAAGCCTTCCGACGCTTTCAGCGAGGAGGTGGCGATCACCTCGCTGACGATGGCGACGGCCAGGAACAACCAGATTTTCATTCAAGACTCCAGTTCAGCGCACGGCTTGCCGCCGCGCATGCGCAGTTTGGCGCGCAGCGAGTCGTACAGCCAGTTGAAAATATAAGTGTAAGGCAGGAAGAAGGCGAAGAAGCCCAAATCCAGCAGGAAAGCCTGCCAGTAACTGACGTTCAGCCACCAAGCCGCCAAGGGCACCAGCATGATCACCAGCCCGCCTTCGAACATCAGCGCGTGCAAGGTGCGCACGCCCACGGTGCGGCTCCAGCCCATCGCCGCTTCCAGACGGTCGAACAACATATTGAACACCACGTTCCACATCATGGCCGCGGTGGACATCATGAAGGCCAGCGCGCCCATATGCAGCAGGCTTTGCTCCATCACCAAGGAGGCCAACGGCACCAGCAGGGCCATTGCGCACAGCTCGTACATCACGGCGTGGAAGCCGCGTTCCAGCCAGGATTTTTGTTTGTTCATATTATTTCCCAATCATGACCGTTTAAAGAATTTGTTCACGATCCGCCACGCGTCGGCGGGATTGTTGGACAGAGGCTTTGAAGACTGCTTCGAAACGCGCATGAAGCGCTCGCGCATTCCGCTGTCTCGGCCGCAAAGCCTTGTCTCGCCGTGGTCCGCAAGATCGTGAACGTCAAGATAGTCGCCATTCTGATTGGTTTTTCGGATGGTTAAAAAATAATAACCATCGACAAAACCGATACATCAAGCCATGCCCGCGCGGGCGCGGCTCAGGCGGCGCAACAGGCTGGCGCGCAGTCCGTCGTACAGCCAGTTGAAAACAAAGGTGTAAGGCAGGAAGAACAGGAAAAAACCGATATCCAGCAGGAAGGCTTGCCAGTAGCTGACCTCCAGCCACCAGGCCACCAGCGGCACCAACAACACCACCAGCCCGCCTTCGAACAACAGCGCGTGCACTACGCGCAGCGCCGGTGTGCGGACCCAGCCGCGCAGCCGTTCCAGCCGCTCGAACAAGGCGTTGAATACGATGTTCCACGACATCGCCACCGTGGTCATCATCAAGGCCAGCACGCCAATCTGCGCGGTGTCCTGGCTCAGCAGCCAGCTGGCCATCAGCATCAGCAGCATGACGGCGCACAATTCATAAGCGATGGCGTAGAAAGCGCGTTCCAGCCAGGATTTCTTGGTTTGCATCACATCTCCTTTAACCGCCGCGATTCGCCCATAACGGGCTCCGCGACGTGGTTTGCAGGTCAATGACGCGATTTTTATTGGTTTTTCGGATAGGATAAAGATAGGTTGAATCGGAGAAACCGATATGAGCATGTCGCTAGACGCGCTGGCGGCGTTTGCCAACGCCGCCGAACTGGGTTCGTTTTCCGCCGCGGCGCGGCGGCTGGGCAAGAGCCAATCCACCATCAGCGAGGCCATCGCCAATCTGGAGATAGACCTGGCGGTGCAGCTGTTCGACCGCGGCAGCCGCCAGCCGGCGCTGACCCAGGCCGGCCGCCATCTGCTGGGCTACGCGCGGCAGATGCTGGCGATTGGCGATGAATTGAACCAGCAGGCGCAGTTGCTGAACGCCGGGCTGGAGCCGCGGCTGACCCTGGTGCTGTCGGACACGTATCAGTCTTCGCGTTTTCAGGAAGTGACGCGACAACTGGAACAGAACTTCGAGGCGCTGGAACTGGAATGCCTGGTGGGCGAACAGGACGACGTGTTGGATTTGATCCAGACAGGACGCGCGCACCTGGGCTGCATGGCGGCGCAGAAGCAGTACCCGGCCGATATCGGCCACGCCACGCTGGGCGAGGTTAGCGAAGTGGCTCTGTACGTGGCGCGCAGCCATCCGCTGGCGGCGCTGGAACAGGTGGACCGGCAGGCGCTGAGCCGCCACCGCGAACTGCGGCTCAACACCTATACCGAAAGCAAACCGGAAACCATGAGCCGGCGCTGCTGGTTCGCGCCCAGCTATCTGATGCTGCTGGAGATGGCGATTCTGGGCGCGGGCTGGGCCGAGCTGCCGCGCTGGCTAGCGGACTCCTTCGGCGCGGAGCGGCTCCGCGAGCTGCGCGCGCCGGGCTGGCCCAAGTCGCGCCACATTGATCTGGTGTGGTCGCGGAGGCGGCCGCTGGGCATGGCCGCCGTCTGGGTGCGCGAGCAGTTGCTGCGCTCTTGAAGAGGCCGCCGCGCCGCGGCCAAGCCCCGCCCGGCGGATGGCGGGGACTCAGGCGCTGGGCATCGTCATCGGCCGCAGAATCCACATCGGCGGCCGGCCGGGATGCAGTTTGCGCAAGCGCAGCGTCGGCGGAAAGATTTTTTCCATGCCGAAGCCAAAAGCCAGGGAACGATCCGCCAGGCTGACGATATTGCCCGGCTGCGAAAACACATCCCAGCGCTGATTGGGCAAGGCCGGTTCCGGCAACAGGTCCAACTGCAACGGCGAACCATCGGCCGCTTCATTGGCGGCGATCACCAATTGATTGCCGCTGGTGGCCAGCGCGAACAAGCCTCGGTCGAAGTCGATATTGAACAAAGCGGCGAAATTGTTCTGGAACGGCTGCAGGCTAAGCCGAGCGCCCTTGATCGAATCGTCGGCCACAATGGCGTAATCCGGGAAATAGGCCGAGGTGATGAAATACGAAGTGCTGCTGAAACCCATCTCTTGCTCCTTGCATGAACCCAAAAAGCGGCGACGGGCCTTAGAACCTGTTCAAAGTCTGCTGCGCTTCAGCGATACGGCGTTGAAAACAAGCTCAAAATGCTCATGTACCACTCGTACATTCCGCTTTTTCGCTCGTTTTCGCCTTGTTTCGCCCTTGCTCGCGAGACCTTGAGCAGGCTCTTTGCGCCCGCCGCCGCGATCTTTGCCCTTCGCTTATTCAGCGGTTTCCAGCACCAGCTCCGAGCGTTGAGCCGAGGTCAGCGGTTTGAGCGCCCATTGCTGCGCCGGCGAAGCGTTGAACTCATACAGCCAGATCAGGCTGCCCACGCCGCCGCGGCTCTGGTTGTCGATCACCAGATTGGGGTTTTGACGGCTGGCGATAAAGCCAGGACGGGAGAACATATCCCATTGCTGGCTGAGCGAGGACGGGTTGTACGGACGCAGCACCAACGGCTTGCCGCTGGACAGGTCGGAAATGTCGATCACCAGTTGGTTGCCGCTGGTGGACAGCGCCAACACGCCGCTGGCGAAGTCGATGTTGAACAGCGAGAGGAAGTTGCCCTGAATGGCGCGCAAGGACAGTTGGGAACCGCTCATCGAATCATTGGCGGTAATGCCCAGCGTGGTGTTTTGGCTATAGGTAATGAAGTAAGGAACGCTAGAGAAAGACATATGGCAACCCCCATGTTTATGCCAATCAATTATTGGCTTTCTCAAACTAGCAAGGTTTCCCCATATTGCAAGCGCGTGCCCAAAACGAGCCGCGCCCTACGTAAAACTCACCCAAAAACCTCATCAGAAACACTAACTTAGACACCGCTAGGTGAAATTGCTTAAATTCGTCGATTGAAGAACAGTCTGTCCGCGCACAGGCGACGCCAACGAAAACAGCCGGGCATGCGCCCGGCTGTTTTGTTTCAGCTTGAGAGTCGAATCAGACCGACAAGTAGGACGACTGCTTCAGACCGCGGCAGAACTCCGCGAAGAACAAACTGCGCTCTTCGCTGCTGAGGTCCGCCGCGCGCGATTTGGCTTCGTAACGGTTGAGGATGTCTTCCGGCGACAGGTGCACGTAACGCAGCATGTCTTCGATGGTGTCGTGCTCTTCCACGCCGGAGAACTCAAGCTCGCCGCCATCGCGCACATAGACGTTGACCGAGTCGGTGTCGCCGAACAGATTGTGCATGTCGCCCAGGATTTCCTGGTAAGCGCCCACCAGGAACACGGCGATCAGATACTCGTCGCCCTGCTTCACCTCATGCACGGACAGGCTGGATTCAATGCTCTGCTGATCCACGTACTGCTTGAGCTTGCCGTCGGAATCGCAAGTCAGGTCCTGCAGCACCGCGCGGCGGGTGGGCTGCTCGTTCAAGCGGTGCAGCGGAGTGATCGGCAAAATCTGATCGATGGCCCAAGTATCCGGCAGGCTCTGGAACACCGAGAAGTTGCAGAAGTACTTGTCGGCCAGACGGTCGGTCAGCTCGTCGTACACTTGACGCTGCGAACGCTGGCTGGCTTGCAGCTGGCGGTGCAGACGGCGGCACAAGGCGGCGTGCACGTCTTCCGCCAGCGCTTTTTCCTTCAACGACAGGCGGCCGGAGGCGTACAGGTCGGTCACTTCCGACGCATAGTGGCTGGCGCGGTAGTAAATTTCAGTGACCAGATCGTCGTCGTTGAGCTGAACCAGTTCAAACAGCTTGCGCACCGGCTGCGACAAGGCGGCCAGGTCGTCCACCTGCGGTACTTCGTCCGGCAGGCGCTCCACATCGGTCACGTTCATGATCAGCACCGCGTGGTGAGCGGTCATCGCGCGGCCGGATTCGGACAGGATGCGCGGATGCGGAATGCCGTTCTCGCCGCAGAATTCGGACAACATGGACACGATCACGTGCGCGTACTCGTCCATGTCGTAGTTGATCGAGCTGTCGTTGCGGGAATGGGTGCCGTCGTAATCCACACCCAGGCCGCCGCCCACGTCCACGTGATCAATGGGCAGGCCCAGCGCGCGCAGTTCCGCGAAGTAGCGGATGGCCTCGCCGAAGCCGCTGCGGTAATCGCCGATATGGGCGATCTGCGACCCCATGTGGAAGTGCATCAGGCGCACGCAATCGGCCAGGCCAGCGGCGGTCAGCTTGTCCGCGGCGGAAATCAGCTGGCCGGCGGACAGGCCGAACTTGCCCTTCTCGCCGCCGGTGTCCGCCCATTTGCTGGAAGCCAGCGAGGACAGGCGCACGCGCATGCCGATATTGGGACGGATGCCGAGCTTGCGGGATTCATCGATCACCAGCTCGACTTCCGACTCTTTCTCGATAACGATGAATACCTGGTGGCCCAGGCGCTCGCCCATCAGCGCCAGGCGAATGTAGTCGCGATCCTTGTAGCCGTTGCAGACGATGGTGCAGCCCTTGGGCGACAGCGCCAGTACCGCCATCAGTTCCGGCTTGGAGCCGGCTTCCAGGCCGATGGACACGTCCGGTGTGGCGATGATGCTTTTCACCACCGCTTCTTGCTGGTTGACCTTGATCGGATAGATGGCGGTGTAACGGTTGCCGTAGCCTTGTTCGGCTATGGCCTTGTCGAAGGCCGCGCACAGACGGGTGACGCGGTCTTGCAGAATATCGGGAAACCGGACCAAGAGCGGCAGGTCCAGGCCTTTGCCGGACAGCTCGCCCACCAGGCGATGCAGGTCGATTTCCTTGTTTTGGCGCACATTCGGGCGGACAACGATATTGCCGTTGGCGCCCATGTCGAAGTACCCCGCTCCCCAATGCCGGATGCCATACAACGCCCGGCTATCAGCCACAGACCAAGCCATGAGTTTTCCCCTCAAGAACTGACGGAAAGCCCTGTACCCCGCGCAGTGGGTGGACAGGGATTTCCAAAGGACGCGCCCAGGCCGCCGCCGAAAAAGCGATGAGCCAGCCGCAGGAGCATCCTTATGATGGATAACCCCGCTCCTTAGTGCGCGGCTTTCGGGCTGAACAGCTTTTATGTGGGCCTGGGATGTCGGAGCGAAACAATTGAATTGTAGGTTTGCAAAGCTGCAAACGAGCGCGGATTGTAACAACATCACGCTGCTTGACAAGTAAAAAAATGTATAAAAATCCGCATGTCCAATTTAATCGACAAGCCCGCGTCGGGTAGCCCGGCAAGCCTTGTCCGGCAAGGCTTGAGCAAAAACAGCCCCCTATATTTTCCTCATGCCGGCCAGCGGCCGTTTCCCCGGGCGAAGGCCTTGTTGTTCGGACAATGGGCTTGTCCAAAATATTCAACAACAACGTGACCCAGCCCCCTAAGCCGTCCTCTAAAAAAACCACAGCGCGACAGGGCTCGCCAAGCCGCGCCAGACAAGGCTTTTAAGCCAAACACGGCATGTTTTTTCAAATCTGCGCCACGCGCCGCCACCAGCCGCGCCGGCTCTGGTTACAATGCCCCGGTCATCACTAGCCGCAAGCACGAGCCAGCCCATGCGCGAGCATCACCACGATTTTCTGTCCTGGACCATGAACCCCGCCTCCTCGGCCTCCGCCGAATGGCTGCTCCACTCAGGCGTGCGGGCGCGCTGGCTGGACTACGGCGTCGTAGAACTGGAGCCCGCCGACGCCGCCGACGATTCCCTGCTGCTGTCCAGCGGCGTGCACGGCAACGAAACCGCGCCGATAGAGGTGCTCAACGCCATCCTGGCCGATATCGCCGGCGGCAAGCTGACGCTGCGCTGCCGGCTGTTGGTGATCTTCGGCAATCTGGACGCAATGCGGCTGGGCAAGCGTTATCTGGATTACGACATGAACCGGCTGTTCAACGGCGCTCACGCGCGCCAGCCGGGCGCGCGCGAAGCGGCGCGCGCGGCGCGCCTGGAGCAGGCCGCGGCGGACTTCTTCGCCTCCGCCCGCGGCCGCCGCTGGCATTACGATCTGCACACCGCCATCCGCGGCTCGGTGTTTGAGAAGTTCGCCATCTATCCGTATATCCACGAGCGCCCGCACAGCCGCGAGCAACTTGCCTGGCTGAAAAGCTGCCAGGTTGAAACCGTGCTGCTGCACAGCCAGCCGGCCAACACCTTCAGTTACTTCACCAGCCGCCACTGCCAGGCGGACGCCTTCACGCTGGAACTGGGCAAGGCGCGGCCGTTTGGCCAGAACGACCTGCCCCGCTTCGCCGGCATCGACCAGGCGCTGCGCCGGCTGCTGTCCGAGCCGGAACAAGAGCTGCCCGGCTACCGCGACGGCGACCTGCCGCTGTTCCAGGCCAAGTACGACATCGTCAAACACAGCGAGGCTTTCCGCCTGCATCTGGCCGACGACGTGGAAAACTTCACCGCGTTGCCGGATGGTTTCCTGATCGCCGAGGACGGCGAACACCGCTACGTGGCCGTCGGCGGCGAGGAGCGCATTCTGTTTCCCAATCCCACGGTCAAGCCCGGCCTGCGCGCCGGCATCGTGGTGGAGCCGGCGCGCTTGCCTTAAGCTCTGCCGCGCGTTGTGAGACGTGACGCGGTGAGTGCCGTTTCGAACGGCTCATGTATCCACTGTACATTCCGCTTTCTCAGCGGTTTTCGCCTTGTCTCACTCTTGCTCGCGAGACCGTGGACACATTCTAAAAGTGATTCAACGCTCCGGCTCGCAGTCCGCGCCCACCTCAAGCGCTCAATCGAGCCGCGCGCAAAAACGCCGCAACCTTAGTTGCGGCGTTTTTCATTCCGGCAGGATTGCCCGCCACGCGCGGCTGCTCAAGCAAACTCGGCGGCGGCCACCCTCGCCACCGCGGCGATCACCGCGTTTCGCTCGTCCATCATCGCCGACGATCCCCAGTAAAACACCGACAGCAACAACGGCGACTTGCCCGGCCGCCAGGCCACGGCCACGTCGTTGGCGGCGCCGTGGCCGCCGCTGCCGGTCTTGTCCCCCACCCGCCACTCCGCCGGCAAGCCGGCGCGGATGCGCAGATTGCCGGTGGTGCTGCCCAGCAGCCAATCGTTCAACAACCCGCGCTGCCGCTCCGGCAATAGCGGGGAAAACAGCAAGGCATGCAGATTGGCCGTCATCGCCGCCGGCGTGGTGGTGTCTCGCGGATCGCCCGGCTCAGCGCGGTTCAGCTCCGGCTCAATCCGATCGAGACGGGTCAAGCCATCGCCCAGCGAGCGGGCGAAGCGATTCACTTCCTGCGGCCCGCCCAGTTGCTCCAGCAGCAGATTGGCGGCGGTGTTGTCGCTGAAGCGCATCGCCGCGTCGCACAGGTCTTTTACCGACATGCCCTGCTCCACATACTGTTCGGCGATAGGCGAATAGTCGATCAACTGCTCGCGCCGGTAACTGACATGTCGATACAACAAGTCCGGCTGCGCCGCGCTGCGTTGCAATAAGGCTCCCACCAGCAACAACTTGAAAGTGCTGCACATCGGAAAGCGCTCATCGGCGCGATAGGCCAGGCTCCGTCCACTGTCCACCTCTTGCGCGAACACGCCGATGCGACCGCCCGCGTTGCGTTCCAGCTCCGCCAGCTGCCGCGCCGCCGGCGCTTCGCCCGGCGCTCGCAACGGCGGACGCGCACAACCCAAAATCAAAGGCGAGGCGGCCAAAGCCGCCAGCAAGGCGCGCCGCTGCGCGAAATAATCCATAGTTTCATCCCCAGATCGGTATGACGACGCAGCCCATGGCGCGGCCGGCCATCGCGGTTTAGTTCCCCCGATGCGCATTGCCGCTACCTGCGGCAATGACAATGAACTAAAATGAGGTGCATATTCTTTTTGGCTTGAATTCATTGAATCGACGCGTCAAAGCACCATAGACAGATTCAAGCATCTTTAATGACTCATTAAACAATCGAATGACATGAAAAATCCAGCGCAGTTCCGTACGCCGATCTGGCGACGCATCGCCGGCCTTCTGGGCCTCAGCCTGGCCCTGCTTGCCGCGCCGGTTCAGGCCAAGGCCCCGCACCCCCATCGCCATGCCAGCGCGCCGGCGCAGGAGCAGTTGCTGGAACACGGCAGCTACACCAACTCCGACGGCGTAGAAGTGCACAGCCCGGCCCACACCCGTTCCGGCAAAGCGCCGGCCGGCGCCAGCGCGCGTTGCCGCGACGGCAGCTACAGTTTCAGCCAGCATCGGCGCGGCACCTGTTCGCATCACGGCGGCGTGGCGGCCTGGCTCTGAGCCCGTCTCAGAGCCTGTTTACGATCTCGCGAGCCGAAAACCGCTGAGAAAGCGGAATGTACATGCGGTACATGAGCATTTCGAAGCGGGTTTCAACGCCCTTATCTAAACTATCCCGCCGACGCGCAGCAGATCGTAAACAAGTATTCAGAACATGCTTACGATCTCGCGAGCTAAGGCGAGACAAGGCGAAACCGGCTGAGAAAGCGGAATGTACATGCGGTACATGAGCATTTCGAAGTGGGTTTCAACGCCGTATCGCCGACGCGCAGCAGATCGTAAACAAATTCTCACACCAGACAGCCGGCAAACACCAAGTACACCGCACCCGCGCCCAGCAGCCAGCGGCCGTCCACGCTGCCGCGGCGGAACAACAGCCACAGCCCGGCAATCGCCGCCATCGTGGCCAGTCCGGACCACAGCAAGACGCTATCGAACATCCACGGGGTGAAGAACAGGCCGAAAGCGCTGGGAATCGTCGCCTGAATCATCATGGCGCCGGAAATATTGGCCAAGGCCAAACGCTCCTTGCCCTGGCGCAGCCAGATCAGCGCGTTCATGATCTCCGGCAGTTCGGTGGCCACCGGGCTCAACAACAAGGCCACCAAATGCGGCGCCATGCCCCAATGGCCGGCCAGCGCTTCCAACTGCGCGACGAAGCCGTGCGCCGCCGCCGCGATCACCGTCAGGGCCAACAATGCCTGCGCCGCCGCCCAGCCCAGGCCGCCGCCGGCGCGCAGCTTCAAGGCATCCAGCTCCTCCTCTTCCGGCGCGGTGTCCGCGCTGCGGATCTCGCGCCAGACATAGGCGGCGTAAGCGGCCAGGAACAATACGCCCAGCCAGGGCTTGACGGCGAAGGCCACCAGACCCAGCGCCACCTTCAAGGCGAAGACGAACAGGAAGGCCAACTGGTCGCCGGCCAGCCGACGATGATCGACGCGCAGCAGATAATCGCCGCGCCCCAGCCGGCTGCGGTTGCGCCACAGGGCGAAACCCACCACCGCGTAAGCCAGCGTGGCCAGCACCAGCGGCCCGCCCAAGGCCGCGCCGACGCCGATGTCCTTATGTTGCGGCGTGTCGCCAAAGGCCATTGCGGTCAAAGTCACCGCGCTCTCCGGCAAGGCGGTGCCGAAAGCGGCGAGCACGGTGCCTACGGCGCTGGCGCCCAGGTTCAGGTGGCGTCCGCACCATTCGATGGCGTTGACGAAGTATTGACAGGATAGATAGATCAGGACGGCAAAGCCGAGCAGAAACAACAGGGTCGACAGCATGGATGGTCTTGGGCCGGGCAAGCGAATGGACAATGGCGCAACGACGCGGCTTGCCCGGCGGCAAACGCATCGTGGCCAAAGGTCTCGCTTGGCGGCGCCGGCAATGCCGGCCGCTGACCGCGCCATGAGGAAAGCTCCTCAAGTTTGTTGACGCGGCCTCTTCGGCGGGGCCGAAGATGGCTACTCCCCAATGACAACGGCGCCATTGTGCCAGCCCGGACTCAATGGCGCAAACCTAGTCTCTCGTCATGCGGAGCCGGAGGCGCTTGCCCGCCTCCGGCCTGTTTGCCGGCCGGCTAGCGGCGGAACCACTCGCGCTTGGCCAGCGCCGCCTCCACCTGCTCGCGCTTGAGCAAGGCGTCGCGCATGCCGTTTTGCGCCGCCAGCGGCAACTGGTCGCCGTAGTAAGGCGATTGCGGCAGGCTGCTGTTGCCGTAGGTATTGATCACCTTGGCGCGCAGCGGCCGGCCAAACTCCACCAGCGCGGTGAACGTGTCGCCGAAGATGGCGCGCTGGCGGCCGTCGCTATCGCCGATATAGCTGAAGGTGCGGAAAGCCCCCAGGCCCTCGGCGCCGCCGCTGGCCGGCTGGTCCAGCCGCGCCGCGCCGCCGGCGGGGCCGCGCCGCAGCCGGTAGACTTCGCCGAAGGCGATGTCCAGCGGCACGCCGGCCTGTTGCAGCCCCTGGGCCGCTGCGCCCAGCTTGCTCAGCGCGAAGCCGGCGTCGCGCAGGCCGGCCGGCGTGCGGTAGGGCTGCGCCGGGTCCGCTTCCTGGCGATAGCGCAAGGCCTCTTCGCCGCCGGAGGCCGCCACCCAGGCGGCGAACAACACCGCGCCCTTGCTGGCGGCGTCGCTGCGCCGGTCCCATTGGGCCAGCACTTGCGCCGCGGCGATCAGGCCGGCGTCGCCGGAGGCGCGCGCATAGCCGATCAAATCGTCCAGCACCCGGTCCGCCAGCAGCAGCCGGGTGTCGTGCTTGGCGCTGAGCAGCGTGTCCAGAGAGAAGGCCGGCGTCTGCTCGATCAGCTCGATGCCGCGCTGTTCTCGTAGCAGCGGCGACGCCCGCGGCGATAGATAAGCGGCGTAGGCGGCCGGGTCCAGCGCCGGCTTGCTCATATACCAGGGCACGCTATTGGAGTTCTGCACCCAGCCGCTGGCCGGATTCGTCGCCTGCGGCAATTCGTCCAGCCGCAGCGCCTGGCGCCAGATCAGATCGCTGCGGCTGCCGTCCACCGGCTGCGCCCAGAAGGCGGCGTCGCCGCCGGCGCGGCGCGGGGTCAAACCGCCGAAAGCCGCCCAGATATTGCGCTGGGCGTCGGCGTAGATGATGTTGTGGTAGGGGTTGCGCAGCCGCGCCACGACGTTGCGGAAGGCCTTGAAATCGGGCGCTTGCGCCATGTCCCACCATTGCTCCAGCACGCCGGGAGTCTGCAGCTGGTCGACGCCGACGATGCGCAGCGCGTAGCTCTGGCCGTCCTTGTCGAACACCGGGCCCTGCTCTGCGCGGCGCAAGGTCAGTTGCTCGGCTTGCAGGCTGCCGTCCGGCTGACGGATATACAGGGTTTCGCGCTTGGTTTCGAAGTCGCGCGCCACGCCGTCCAGCAGGTATTGCCGGCCGCTGAGCTTGAGTTGATAGAGGTCGCAGCCGTCCTGGGTGTTGACGGTATGCACCCAGCCCAGCCGCTGGTTGAAGCCGATGCGCATCACCGGCAGGCCCACCAGGGTGGCGCCGTAGATATCGTATTCCGGGCTCTTGAACTGGGCTTCGAACCAGGTATGGCTGCCGCCCCACAGCAAATGCGGGTTGGCCAGCAGCATGGCGTTGCCGGAACGGCTCTTGGCCGGCCCCAGCGCCCAGCCGTTGGAGCCGCCGATCAGATTGATGGGCGTGGCCACCGCGTCCGGGTAGACCAACGAGCAATTGGCCGCGCCGGTGGCGGTGGAGCCGCTCAGATAGCTGAAGAAGATGCGCAGGGTGTGAGCCAGCACGTCCTCGCTGCGCACCGGCAACACCGCTCGCGCCGCCGGGCTCAGGCTTCCGCTGGCGGCGGCCTGGTCGTTGATCCCGGCGACGAAGGCGTCCAGGTAGGCGCGCATGCGCGGGCTTTGCTGTTGCAGCCATTGTTTGGAGCGTTCGGGGAAGCCCATCGCGCGCACCAGGCGGTCCACTTCCGCCATATTGCTGGGAAAGGGTTCGCCGGCCTCGAACACCGCGCCGTAGTATTCGGCGCCGCGGCCGCGGCCCTGGGCGTACAGCCGCAGCAGCAGTTCCGGGTGCGCCTGCATCTGGGCGCGGCCGAAGGCGTAGGCCAGGCTGTCGGCGCGCGCGGCATAGATGTGCGGCACGCCGCTGCGGTCCCACAGCACCTGGCTGCCGCGCGGCTTGCCGTCTTCGTCCAGTTCGCAGGCCGTCAGCAAGGACAGCATGGCGATGCCCAATAGGGCGAGGATCAAGCGTTTCACTACCTTTCCTCCTTTTTGACAACTTAACAATGAGCTATCGGCCAGCATGCTCAACAGCGATGCTCGGTTCTTCACACTATTGAAACGACGGAACTGGCCAGCAAGAAAGGAAGCACGTACCCAACGCGCCCAAGGTCCCTTCAAGTCTGCCGCCGGGTGGCAGGCCCGAGGTTTTAAGCGGCTGCCTGTTCGAGCAGCGCGACGTTAGCGCGCTGCGAGTTCAGCCGCGCCTCGGGCCTGACGGGAACCGGCGGGAAGCCGTAGGCCAGGCTTGCAGGGCGGCCTTTGGGGTAAAGGGGAATTTGGCCGCGCAAATTCCTCTTTCCGTTTGCCGGGCGGAACCGGCCCTAAATCATCATCCGCGCAGCGGATTCAAAACACAGCGCCAGCCTCACCCGTTTCTAGCGAAGCCCCACCGTCACCTCCCCCACTCCTCCTAATACCAGCGAAACACCCGCGCGCCGCTGACGAAGCCGGCAATGCCGATCAGCGTGAGCACCACCGCGGAACGGGCGATCTCCAGCACCCCGGCGCCCTCGACGAAAATCATGCGCATGCCGTCGGCCAGTATCGTCAGCGGCAACACCTCGATCACCGACACCATCCAGTCCGGGAAATGCTTGTAGCTGAAGAAGATGCCGGAAAAGATCACCAGGAACAGAATGGTCATTTCCAGCAAGCCGTTGGCGGTCTGCGCCTTGGTGGCGCGCGAGGCGGCCAGGATGGCGATGCCGGCGAAGCAGACATTGCCGGCCAGCAGCAGCACGATGAAGGGCAGCGCCCCGCCCTGAGCGTGCACGTCGAAATAACTGCTGGCGAACAGATACAGCACCAGGGTTTCCAGCAGGCTGAACACCAGGCAGGCCAGCACGTGGGCCAGCAGGAAATCCGTCTTGCGCATCGGGGTGATGCGCATCTGCCGGGTGACGCGGGTGGCGCGTTTTTCGATCAGCGACCAGCCGACGGCGATCAGGCAGGTTTCCATCACCGCCATCGCCACCAGGCCGGGCACCAGGAAGTCGATATAGCGCAGGCCGGGGCTGTCCAGCACCGACATATTCTTGTCCACCACCTGGCTTAGCGCGTCCGGGTCGTCGCCGAGGAAGAAGTAAGTCAGCAGCGCCTCGTTGTTTTGCGGGTCCAGGTAGTAGATGCGCTTGCCGCTGTCGGCGCTGGGCTCCATGAACACTTGCACGTCGCCGCGCTTGAGGCCGCGCAGCACCGATTCGCGGTCCGGGTAGTACTGGAAGCGGTATTTCATCCGGATCAGGTGGTCGCGCTTGATCTCGTCGGCGTTGATGACGCTGGACAACGGCTGGTTGCGGGCTTCCACCTTGCTGATCCAGGCCCGCACCGCGGCCTGCTCCTGCACATTGGCCGGCAGCACCACGCCTATGGTCCGTTCCTTGATTTCGCCGCCGGAGAAGGACACGCCCAGCAGCCACACCAGCAGCAACGGAAAGCCGAAGGACCAGAACAGGATTTGCGGCTCGCGCAGGTATTGGCGGAATTGAGTGATGATCAGATTGAGCAAGGCGTTATTCATGGAAACCTCGGCCGGCCAGTGACAGGAATAAATCGTCCAGCGTTTTTTTGCGCACGATGATTTCGTCGATGTCGATTTGTTGTTCGCGGATGAATTCGGACAGGCGGAACAGGAAGGCAGAGCCGTTGCGCACCAGCAGCCGCGCCTTGGCGGACGCCTGGTCGTAGCTGTAGCTGATGATGTTGTCCTTGTGCTTGGGCTCGGCGCCGCCGGCGCCGCTCTTCACCCGGTATTCCACCACTTCGCCCGGCTCGTGCGCCGCCAGCAGTTCGTCCAGCGTGCCCTGGGTCAGGATGCGGCCCTGATGCATGATGCAGATGCGGTCGCACAGGTATTCGGCTTCTTCCATGTAGTGGGTGGTCAGCAACATGGTGGAGCCCAGCTCCTTGTTGAGCTTGCGCAGGATGTCCCAGGTGCCGCGCCGCACTTGCGGGTCCAGGCCGGTGGTGGGTTCGTCCAGGATCAGGATTTCCGGCTGGTTGAGGATGGAGATGGCCAGGGCCAGCCGCTGGCGCTGACCGCCGGACAACCCTTCCACCATCACCTTGCGCTTGGGGATCAGCTCCACCAGTTCCAGCACCTCGTCGGCGCGGCTGCGCGGCCGGCCGTAGAAGCTGGCGAACAGGTTGACGGTTTCGTCCACCCGCAGCTTGTTGATGAACAAGGACTCCTGCAACACCCCGGCCAGCCGGTGGCGCAGATAGCTTTCGTCTTTCTGCCAGCTGCGCCCCAGGATGCGTATCGTGCCGGCCTCCGGTTGTTTCAGTCCCTCCAGCATTTCCACCAGCGTGGTCTTGCCGGCGCCGTTGGGCCCCAGCAGGGCGACGAATTCGCCGCGGTGGATGTCCAGCGACACGTCGTTGACCGCGGTGTAGTCGTTGAAGCGCTTGGTCACCGATTGGAATTCGATGACTTTTTCTCTTGTTGTGGCGTGGTGCATTTCACTTTCCGTAGAAGCCGAAGGAGAACCGAAACAGCGGAAAACCCCGCGCAGCCGCAGGAGTCATCCGCCTCTTTCCATTGCCGTGGCGCTGTCAAACGAGTTGATAACGGTCCGCGTCCTTCAGGAAAGGAAACTGGGCGCGCACATCGTCCAGCTGCGCGCGCGACAGCCGGGCCTGATACACGCTTTCCAGCTGACGGCCGTGGTACAGGGTGTCGCCCAGCGGGTCTATCAGCATGGAGTCGCCGCTGTAGCGGATGTCGTTGCCGTCCACGCCCACGCGGTTGACGCCGATGACGAAAGCCTGGTTTTCGATCGCCCGCGCCGGCAGCAGCGTCTGCCAATGCTTGGCGCGGCGCTCCGGCCAGCTGGCGATGTAGAGCGCCAGGTCGTACTGGCTCTTGTTGTTGCGCGACCAGACCGGGAAGCGCAGGTCGTAGCAGACGAAGGCGGCCACCGACCAGCCGTCCACCTTGACGATCAGCGGCGCGTCGCCGGCGGTGTAGTGCTCGTGCTCGCCGGCGAAGCTGAACAGATGCTTCTTGTCGTAGCTGAACAGGCTGCCGTCGGCCTTGGCCCACAACAGACGGTTGTAGTAGCGGCCCTGGTCTTCTATCGCCACGCTGCCCACCAGATCGGCGCGCTTGGCGCGCGCGGTGTCGCGCAGCCATTGCACCGCCTTGCCGTCCATGGTTTCGGCGATTTTTTCCGGCCGCATGCTGAAGCCGGTGGTGAACATTTCCGGCAGCACGATCAACTGGCTGTCGTTCACCGCGCTCAGGTGGCGCTCCATACGCTGCAGGTTCTGATCAACCGATTCCCAGGCGATGTCGCTTTGCACCAGGGTGACGGCTAAATCTTGATTTGGCATGGCTTGCTTTCCCAATGGGTCAATATCACTTCGTTGTGGTCGCCGCGTTCGCGGCTGCTTTGGCGCACCAGCACTTCGCCGCCGTCGTCGGACAGATACCAGCCGGTGCCGCTGATCTTGCGCCGCTTTGACTGATAGGCCACCACCCTCGCCTGCCGCGGCTGGCCCAGCAGGTCCAGGGTTTCGTCCGGCAGCCGCTGGTAGCGGACCTCGTCGATGTCGAAATGCTCAAGGTCCAACACCCGCAGCGTGGCCTCGGCCTGGCCGCCGACGAGAAAGCGTTCGGCGGCGTCTTCGCTGCTGGCGTCGAAATCCCCCAGCTTGAAGCGGCGCACCTCCAACTGGCCATCGTGCAAACGCAGGGTCAGCACGCCCTGACGCAGCCGGCCCTTGATCACGGTCTTGTCGCCGTCCTCGTCGGAGACGCCGGCGTAGCGGCACAGGCCGTCCGCGCCGAAATCCATGCTCTCGTCCGATTGCAGCGAGTAGTCGAACCACAGGCCGCTGCAGCGCAAGTCCATCCGGTTGCTGACCTGCAGCACCGGCATGTCGTCCAGCCAGCCGCGGCGGCGTTCGGTCCGCAGCCGGCCTATCGGTTCGCCGTTGCTCAGCACCTGGTAGTCCAGCAGCAGTTCCGCGACCGGCGCTTCGATCAGAGCTTCCTCGTCGGCCAGCATCTCAGCGCACCGCCGCCGCGTCGCTCAGGTCGGCGTCGTACAGGCTCTCCATATAGCCGCCGGCCATGCTGGTGTGACGCTTGATTTCCGCCAGCGGGGTTTGCGCCGACGGGGCGTTGAGGAAGCCCACCTTGCACGCGTAGTCCAGATAGCGCCCGAACAGCGCCTGGTCCGAGTCCGGGCAGCGGATGTCGGTATTGGCCAGCAGTTCCTGGATCTCGCTGGTGTCGTACTTGGCGTGCTCCTTGCAATCGCTGCCGTCGTAGAAGATGGCCATCAGATCGGTGAAGGTGGAGCGGTAGCCGGTGCCGCCGCGGTGCATGCGGCCTTCCTGCAGCGCTTCGAAATACTCCTTGGACGGCACGTCGCGCAGGGTGTAGCCGTAGTCGCGCAGGCGGGCGACGATGCCGTCGTAGCTGATCGGGCGCGGATTGGTCAGGTTGTAGGTGCGGCGATTGCTGGATTGCAGATTCATCGCCGCGAACAGCGTGGCCTGGGCCACGTAGTCCACCGGCGAGATATCGAAGGCTTCGTCGGAGGCGAAGGTGAGCCCGGTTTCCACCAGCGATTTGAGCATCTCGTAGTAAATGCCCTTGACCTTGGTCTGCTTCAGCGGGTAGCAGCCGGTCCGGCTGTCGCCCCAGATATTGCCCGGACGCACGATGACCCAGTCCAGGCCCCGCTCGCCGGCTTCGTGCACCATGCGCTCGGCGGTGAACTTGGAGCGCTCGTAATCCATGTTGACGAAGCCCTGGCCCACGTCCAGATCGGTTTCGCGCAGCACGAAGTCCGGCTGATAGAGCTTGTCGCCCACCATGCTGAAGCTGGAGGTGAACACCAGCGGAGCCTTGCCGGCCAGGCACAGTTCGATCAGGTTGGCGGTGCCGCCCACGTTGACCGGGGCGATCTTGTTGTAGGAGGCCACCAGGCTGACGTTGGCGGCGCAATGCAGCACCAGGTCCGCCAGGTGGGCCAAGTCGCGGTAGGCGCTGGCGTCCAGGCCCAGCATGGGCTGGCTGATGTCGCCCAGCACCGGAATGATGCGCCAGGCCTCGGTGGACAGCTTGCGGCCTTCATCGTAGCAATACAGCACGTCTTCGATGCGGGCGCGCGCGGCGTCCTTGTTCTCGGCCCGCACCACGCAATAGACGTTGGCGTCGGTGGTGGCCAGTATTTCCTGCAGCAAACGGCCCCCCAGCACGCCGGTGGGGCCAGTCAGCACGATGTTCTTGACGCTGGTCTTGGCTCGGTAATCCATGACTTCACCTCTGATTTGGGGGACCTCGAAAAACCTACCGCGTGGCCCGATAGCTGCGTTGCTCCGTGCTCGCTACGGCTTTTCGAGGTCCCCTTTGGTTGATTCCAGCCGGGGCCCGGCATAGCCGGCCCCCGGTTCTGCGTCTCGCGATGTTGTAGAACCTGATCCAAGTCTCGCGAGCTAGAGCGATACAAGGCGAAACCGGTTTCAACGCCGTATCGGCAAAGCGCGGCAAGCCTTGGACAGGTTCTTACAGGGTGCCTACCCTCATGCCTCCATCCAGGGGAATCACGGTGGCGTTCAGATAGTTGGTCTTGCAGGTGGCCAGGAAGGTGACCACTTCGGCGATGTCCTCCGGCAGCCCCCAGCGCCCCACCGGCACGATGGACTTGACGATGGTCTCGTCGGAGTGCTCCACCATCTGACGGTCGACGAACTGGCCCAGCATCTTGGTCTTGCAGATGCCCGGCGCGATCGCGGTGACGCAGATGTTCAGCGGCCCCAACTCCCGCGCCCAGGACTCCGACGCCTTGATCAGGCCGGCCTTGGACGCCGCATACGCCGACCCGCCGGCCGCGCCCCAGATGCCGGCCACCGAGGCGATGTTGATGATGCGGCCGTATTTCAGCCGCGCCATGTGGCGGGAAAACACCGCGGTGGCGTTGAAAGCGCCGTTGAGGTTGACGTCGAACACCCGTCGCGCCAGCTCGCCGCTCTTCTCCGCCGTGCAGTAGCCGCGGCCGATGACGCCGGCGTTGTTGACCAGCACCGTGATGTTGGCCCCCATGCGTTCGACGATGGCGGCGCTGGCCGCGTCCACGCTGGCGGAATCCGTCACATCCATGACGAAGCCGCGCAGGCTGTCCGGGCAGCCCAGCTCCCGGCCCAACTGCTCCAGCCCCGCCGCGTCCACATCCGTGGCGGCTACCGCGTAGCCCACTTCCAGCAGCGACTTGACGATGGCGCTGCCGAAGCCGCCTGCCGCGCCGGTGACGACGGCGACTTGCCGGGTCACGCCACCTCTCCTTCCTTGAAGGCGATGTCGATCACTTTGCGGGCGTTGGCCATGGCGTCGAAGATGCGTTCCTCGAAGAAGCGCACGTCGTCCTGATTCATCAGCAAGTTGGAGTAGATCCGCGACAACGGCGAGAACTGGATGCCGTAGCGCTTGGAGATTTCGCGGATGATGATGTCGCAGAACTTGACCTTGTCGCTATAGCCCTCGGAGCGGTCCACCATGGTGTCCTGCGAGTGGTAGACCAAGGCGGTGGGCATGCCCTGCACCACCAGCGGCAGATCGTTGGCGTGGGCGGCCTTGATGAAGGTGTCGGAGATCTGCTCGGTGAAGCGGCCCATCCGCTCGTAGCAGCCCGGGTCTTGTTCGATCAGTTCGAAAGTGCTCTTGATCGCGGCCAGGCCCAACGGGTAGCCGTTGAAGGTGCCGGCGTGAATCACTTTGCCGCGGGTGTAGAGGTCCATGATGTCACGACGGCCGGCGATGGCGGAGATGGGCATGGAACCGCCGCCCAGCGCCTTGCCGAAGGTGGACAGGTGCGGGGTGACGCCGAGGATGCCCTGGGCGCCGGACAGGCCCAGGCGCACGCCGGTGATGATCTCGTCGAAGATCAGCACGATGTTGTACTTCTCGCAGATTTCCTTGGCGCGCTCCAGATAGCCCTCGCGCGGGAAGATGCCGCCGCCGTTGACGCAGATCGGCTCCATCAACACCGCGGCGATTTCATTGTGGTAACGCTCGATGGTGGCTTCCAGCACCTGGATGTCGTTCCACGGCAGCATGAAGGACTGGTCTTCCAGCGCGCCGTCGGCGCGGCCCAGGGTGTCCAGCAGGTCGCCCTTGAAGGTTTCCGGCACCGGGAAGCTCAGATCCTGGCGCTTGCGGCCGCCCATGATGTTGTCGGCGTTGCCGTGGTAGTGGCCGTGGAAGCGGATGAAGCGCTGCTTGCCGGTGTAGCCGCGCGCCAGGCGCAGCGCGTTCTGCACCGCCTCGGTGCCGCTCAGGCAGAAGCGGATCATCTCGGCGCAAGGGATGTGCTTGACCATCAGTTCGCAGACTTCGACCTCCAGGTCGCAAGTGTCCACCGAGGTCACTTTCTGCATGTAGCGGATCAGCGCTTCGTTATAGGCCTCGTTGTGGTGGCCGACGAAAAGCGCGCCGAATTTGCAGAACAGGTCCAGGTGCTCGTTGCCGTCCAGGTCCCATACCCGGGAATTGCGACCGCGGTTGAACGGCACCACCAGCGGCCGTTCCGGGTCGCCGAAGTTGTAATGGGTGCCGCCCGGCAGCAGCTCCCAGCATTGCTTGTAAAAATCCTTGGACTTGATCAGCGACAGCTTGGTATTGCCTTCCATATTCCTGCTCTCCTCTTGCTTGCCCTGTGATGCTGCGGTTGGTGCTACGGTTGATGAAGGGATGTCGTTCAATTCGGGTTCGGGTCCGATGTCGTCTTCGTCCAGCGCCGCCATGCGGGCGCTGAGCGGTCGGTAACGGTCCAGCCGCGGCGGCGTCAAAACGCCCAGCTGACGCAAGGCCGCCACGCGGCTCAGATACGCCGCGCCGGCCATCAGCTCCACCGCGATGTCGGCCACCTTGCGCTTGGCCACCGGCGCCAGTTCGCTGCCCTGCAGCCACTCGTTGGCCGCGCCCATCGCCGCGCCGCACCAGATCTGGTAATCGACGGCGCGCTCGGCCACGCCGGAGATTGCCCAGCGCGAGGATTGGCCCAGATACCACTGGAACAGCAGCGCCATCTTTTTCTTGGGATTGGCATTGGCGGCGTCTATCAGCGCCTGATTGCCGCGGCCGGCGAAGAAAGCCTCGGTGTCGGCCCACACCTGGGCCAGCGGCTGGCGGAACACCTGTTGTTCCAGGCTGGCCACTTCGGCGGCCGGGATCTGCTCCAGGCCGGGGTACTGCTTGTACAAGCCGTGCAGCTTCTGCGCGCGCACCGCGTACATGCTGCCGCCCTTGAGCACTTGCACCTTGGCGCCCAGCTCGAACATGTCGGCGGACGGCGCCATCGCCATGTCGGCGATCTTGGCCTTGCCCAGCAATTGCTTGACCGGGTCCGAGGTGCCGGCTTCCACGCAAGCCTGGTTGATGGAGCCGGTGACCACGTAGGCCGCGCCCAGCGAGAACGCCGCCAGCGTGGCGTGCGGGCTGCCGATGCCGCCGGCGGCGCCGACGCGCACCGTGAACGGGTAGCCTTGGCCGGCGCAGATTTCGTCGCGCAGTTCCGCGATGGAGCGGAAGATGCAGCTGAGCAGGCCGTTGTCGGTATGGCCGCCGGAATCCGCCTCCACGGTGATGTCGTCGGCCATCGGCACTTTCTTGGCCAGCTCCGCCTGGCGCTCGCTGATCAGGCCGTCGGCCAGCAGCTTGCGCACGATTTTTTCCGGCGCCGGGCTGAGGAAGTGCTGCGCCACTTCGCGGCGCGACACCTTGGCGATCACGCGGTTGCGGCGGATCACCGCGCCCTTGTCGCCGGCTTCCAGGCCCTTGACCCGGTAGTAGACGATGGCGGCGGACAGGTTGACGTAGGCCGAGGCCTCCACCACCTTGACGTCCTGCTCGATGAACAATTTGACGCAGTTCATCTCCCAGTCCGGCTGGCTGGGGTTGTGCAGCAGGTTGATGGCGTACGGGCCGTTGGGCAGCGCCTGCTTGATGCGGCGGATGGCGCTGCCGATGCGCTCCAGCGTCAGGCCGCCGGCGCCGAAGGCGCTGAGGATGCGGCGCGAACCCAGCGCGATCACCATCTCCTCGGAGTTGATGCCGCCGGCCATGGCCCCGGCGTAATAGGCGAAGCGCACGCCGTAATCACGCAGGAAGGACGGATCGCCGAAGTATTCCGGCAACATCGCCGGCACCATGCCCAGGCAATCCACCTGGCCGTTGCCGGCCAGGCCCCCGGCCGGCTCTAGCAACACCGCGTCCTGCTGGCGCAGCACGTGCAGCGGCCGCGCCAGGTCCAGCAGCTGGGCCTGCGCCTGTTCCGGCGTCTGCTGGAATTTGCCGGCATGGCCCTGCCATTTGTACACCGGGGCCGCGAAACGCGGCGCCACGCAAAGCTTGTCTTGGTTCATTCATGCCTCTATCGCTGTCAGCGCCGGCGCCGAAGCGTCCGCCGCTGCCGGCGCGCGGCTGAAGCCGGCGCCTAGGTTGTCGCACATACCGATGACGTTGCCGCGGTAGATGATCTCCGCGAGGAAGACCAGCGCCATCCGCTCTAGCTGGCCGTCGGCCTGGTAGTCGCAGTGGATGGACTTGCAGGTGAGCCGGTAACGCAGGGTGTCCGCCTCGCACTTCACTTCGCCGCGGAACTTGGCGCTGTAGCTGTGCGGGCTGAGCGCGTGCGGCACCATGCCCGGCAGCGAATACAGCCCCAGGTAGCACAGGTAGAACTTGACCAGTTGCTCGCAGCCTTCCACCAGGAAGGTGCCGGGCATCACCGGGTCGTTCTTGAAGTGGGCGCGGAACACCCAGTGGCTGGGGTCGATGTCGCGCTCGGCCACCGCTTCGCCCAGGCCGAAGGCGCCGCCGGAGGCGGAGATCGACACCACTCGGTCCAGCATCTTGGCCGCCGGCGCATACAAGCGCGGCGCGCGCGGCGTGGCGTAGGCGGCGTCACCGAAGCAGGCGACGAAATCGCCGCGCTGCAAGGCCTCGATATGGCTGCTGTCGAAGGACTCGCGCCGGCAGCGCAGCGGCGGCTGGAACGGCTCCGCCGGCTGCTTGGCCTTCAGATAGGGCGCGGTGTTGACCCCCTTGGATTTTTCGATGTCCTTGGGCAGGAAGAAGCCGGAATTGGCCTCCAGCTTGAAGCTCAGCCTATCGCCGACGTAGCACAGGTACTCGTAGGCGATCAGCACGTTCTTGCCCACCTTGAGGAAGGACTTGATGTTGACGCGGCCGCGCAGCACCTCGCCGGCCTTGGGCAAGGGACCGTAGACCGTGGTCTGGCTATCCACCGCCCGGTAACGCAGCTGGCCCTTGAACAGCTGGTCGCAGCCGATATAGGTGAAGGCCACGATCATCGCGTGCGAGGCTTCCAGCGACACGAAGGCCGGCACCAGTCCGTCGGACACGTACCAGGCGTCGGGATGCAGGTCGTACTCCCACTCAATGAAGCACGGCTCCAGCTTGCCCGGCTGCGCCGACAGCGCGGTGATACGCGAGGCGAACATATACGGCGGCGACGGCATGCGGGTGCGGATCGGGTAGCTGTCGGCCTCGGCGTAATCCGGGCCCAGCACCTTGGCGATGGAGCCGTCGGTCAGCTCCACCAACTGGGCTTCGTCGAACAAGGGGCGCGGACGCGCCGCCGCCACCGCGGCCTTGGGCTTGGCCGCGCGGCGCTGACCGGCCGGCGCGCCGGCGCCCAGCAGTTGCGCGATGCGCTGGTAGAAGCGCTGTTCCGCCTGCAGATAGCTGAGCTGGGTTTGCGCCTGCCGGCTCTGTTGACGTTGCAAGGCCGGCGCCTCGCTGTCGGCCGGCGCCGCGGCGGCGGGCAGCGGCTGCGCCTGTTGCGCCGCCGGCTGCGGACGCCGCCAGGGCGTGACGTTGTCGAACAGCGCGCGGTTTGCGTCGTTGACTATCATCTCGGCGATGGTGTGTTCGCGGCCGGTGTGCACGGTGGCAACCAGGGCCGGACCGCCCGTCTGCGGCGGCGTCGGCGCTCTGGCTTCCCGGCGATTGGCCTCGCCGGGCTCTTGCAGAATCATGTGGGCGTAGCCTCGGTCCAGGCCCAGGCTGTTGACCGCCGCCAGCCGCAGGCCGCCGGCCGGCGTCGGCCAGTCCGCGCCGGTTTCGCCGGCGCGGAACACGGCGCGCAGCGCGTCCTGCGGATAGGCGGCCAGCGCCGCCGCGCCGGGCAGTTGCCGGCTATGCAGGCACAGCGCGGCCTTGATCACGCTGACGATGCCCTGGGCCGAGGCCAGCTGGCCGTAGTTGGCGGCCACCGAGCCGGCGATCACGCCGCTGTCGCGGTAAACCCGGGACAGGCCGTCGATCTCCACCTGGTTGTCGCTGGCCAGCGCGCCGCCGCTCAGTTCCAGATAACCCACCGACGCCGGATCCGCGCCGGCTTGGCGCAAGGCCGCCGCCGCCGAGCGCGCCACCGCGTCCGCCACGGGTTGGAATTCGGTACTGTCGCCGCAGGCGTGGCCGATGGCCAGGCCGCGCATTACCGCGTAGACGCGGTCCTTGGCGTCCAGCGCCGCCTGCTCGCGCTTGAGCACCACCACGCCGCCGCCCTCGCCCACCGGCGCGTCGACATGGCCGGCGCCGCGACGCGGCGCCCACAACACGTTTTCCAGGCCGCCGGCGAAGCTGCCGCCGGCGACGATCACCGCGTCCACCAATTGCTCGGACAACATGAATTGCGCCAGCTCTATCGCCTTGAAGGCGGCGTTTTCATGCGCGCACAAGGAGAAGGCCGGGCCGTCCAGCTTCAGGTGAGCGGCGATGCGGCTGGCCACCACATTGCCGATGCCGCCGGTGATGCCCTCCGGATACGGCTCCGGAAACAAGCTGTCTTTGACGATGGTTTCCAGCGCCGCGGTCTGCGCCTCGCTCAGCGAGATGCCGCTGTGCGCCAGGCTGTCTCGCACCTGCCAGGCCATTTCGTTGCGCGCCTGGTAGCGCGAGCAGCTGTAGTCCACGTCGCCGGCGACGATGACGGCGATATTGCGCTTGCGGCCGTCCAGCTGATAGCCGGCGTCGTAGAAGGCGCGCTCGGCGATGGGCATCAGGAACAAATGCGACAGCAGATGGCTGCCCACCACCTTGGGCGGCAGCTTGAAGCGTTTGCAGTCGAAATCGAACTGCTCGATATAGGCGCCCGCCGGGGCCTGACGGTAGCCGCGCGCGCCCAGCACGTCGGCGCGCCCCTCCAGACCCAGCCAGCGGGTGCGCGGCAGCGGGCGGAAGTGGCTGCGGCCCTCGGCCACCGTCCGCAGCAAGGCGTCCGGGGTTTCGGTGTCGGCCAGGGCCACGCCCACGCCGACGATGGCCAGGCTTTGTTGCTCGGCCGGCAGCTGCGGCCAGGCGGCCGCCGGCGCGTCGGCGCGGTGTTCGCGCAGCACCATGTGGCCGTTGACGCCGCCGAAGCCGAAGGCGTTGATGCCGGCGCGCTTGGCCTGGCCGCGTTGCGGCCACGGCGTGGTATCGCGCACCACGTGGCGAATGTCCAGCTGGCCGCCGGGGGTGCTGACCATGTCTTCCACGTTCAGCGACGGCGGAATCACGCCGCTGCGCATCGCCAGCAGCACCTTGAGAATGCTGGCCATGCCGGAGGCGGTCAGCATGTGACCGATATTGCCCTTGTTGGCGCCGATCAACGGCCGTTGCGCCTGATCGGCGAAGAAGGTCTCCACCGAGCCCAGCTCCACCTGGTCGCCCACCGGGGTGCCGGTGGCGTGGCATTCCAGGTAATCGATATTCTTGTCCACGCCGTCGTAGGCGCGTTTCAGCGACAGCAACTGGCCGTTGAGGTCCGGCACCAGAATGTGCTTGGCGCCGCCGTCGTTGGACAGGCCTATGGATTCGATCACGCCGTAGATGCGGTCCTTGTCGCGCACCGCGTCGGCGTAGCGCTTGAGCGCGATCACGCTGGCGCCCTCGCCCGCCTTCAGGCCCTGGGAATTGCGGTCGAACGGCACCGACTGGCCGTCGGCCGGGAAGGCCTGCAGCACGTTGAAACCGTGATCGATGTAGATATGGTCGGCGTGGCAGACCGCGCCGGCCAGCATCAGATCGGCCTTGCCGCTTTGCAGGTAGTAGCTGGCCACGCGGATGGCGTACAGCGCCGAGGCGCAGGCCGCGTCCAGCGCGAAGCTGGGGCCGGCCAGGCCCAACGCCTGCGCCGCCAGCGTGGCGTTGTGGCTGCCGGTCATCAGATTGAGATCGGACAAGCCTTCCGCCTGCCAGGGCTGGCGGAAATGGAAATCGTCGCGTTGCAGCAGCTCCTGGACGTAGGGCTCCAGGATGCCTTGATAGAAGCCGTTGAGCAGTTTCTTGCCGGCATGCGTGGGCATGCCGATATTGCCGATGATCAGGCCGCAGCGCTCCAGCGCCTCGGCGCTGTGAGCCGCGCCCTGGCCGGCGTCGATCAGCGCCTGTTCCGCCGCGTACAGCGTCCACTGGAACAAGGGGTCCAGCGCCTCCAGCTGCGCGGCGGGCAGACGGTAGCGGCCGGCGTCCAGCTTGAAGCCGCGCACGTGGCCGTTCTTGTTGTAGGCGATCTTGTCCGCGGTGCCCGGCACCGGATGGCGATACAGCGCCGGGTCCACGCCCAGCTCTTCCCGGCTCAATTCCGAGGTGCAATCCCGCCGCTCCAGCAGGTTGCGCCAGTACTGTTCTGGCGTTTCGGCGCCTGGAAACAGGCAGCCTAATCCAATAATGGCAATTTCTTCCATAATGCTTCCGTGTCTTGGATCTGTTGACGTTTGTTTTTCTCGCTGCGCTGACCGAGAAAAGTGCGCTCTACAAGGCGGAGGGCGCAGCCCTTGGTGAACCAAGGCCAAGCCTGACAACGCCGTAGAGGGTTCTTTTCCCGGTCAGCCCCTGGGTTCGCTCCCAGCCGGCGCCTCACTTTGTCACCCGCCTCTGGCAGTGAATGACACTGCGGCGAGGCGGGCTTCGCGCACTGCATCCGCCTGGGAGCGAACGCAACAGAAAAACAAACGTCAACAGATCCTGAAAGTAGAGCCAACATTCCCAAACCTTGGGCGCAACCGTCCCCCTCCGCCGCCGGCCGCTGTTGAAGCGGCGGGCGGCGGCGCGGGATCAGGATTGAACCGGCGCGGGCCGATTTCGAGCGCGGCGGCGGCTAGGCGAATCTCCCGCCTCCGCGACTCGGCTGTATGGCCGGCGCGCGTCGCCGCGCTCCGGACCGGCCGCGCCCTCGGGCGCGGCCTTGCTCGCGTCACACCGCCACGCTGGCCTCCGGGTCGCACATCAGCTGCCGCAGCTTCTTCGACACGGTGAACTGCAAGCCGGAAAGCTTGCTGTACACCTTGCCGTCGGCGCCGTGGACGGTGACGTCGGCCAGCAGAATGGTCGCGGTTTGCGCCGTGACCGCCATGCTCAGATAGAAGGCCTGGTCGAAAGCCAGCGGCGCGTACTGCCGCCACTCGGCGATCTGCAGCGGCAGCCCGGCCTTGTCCGACTGCGACATCAGCCAGACCAGCGGCGTTTGCAACGCCACGTCCGCCAGGTAGGGGTTGAAGGAATTCACCGGGAACTGCCCCTGCCCGGCCGCGGCGGCCAGCCGGCCGCCCGCTTGCAGGCCCTGGCCGTCGAGACGGAACAAGGTCTGCACGCCGCGGAAGGCTGGGCCATGGAACAGCCAGGCGCCGTCGCGCATGTCGCCGTACAGCGGCGGATGCTCCAGCGGCGCGCCGGTCGGCGCCTTCGGCCCGTCCGCCGGCTGTTCCGCCGCCAGCCGGGTCATGGTCACCCGCGCCTGATAGCGGTTCAGCGCGGCGCCGTCCACCTGGTTGAAGATGCTCACGTCCAGCGTGTGGCGGTCGCCGTTGCCGCCGGCTTCGTCCACCGGCCTCAGTTCAGCGATGAAGCGCCGCTGCTCTCCGGCGTCGAACACCACGCCCTTAAGCACGCGGAAGTCCGTTAGCGTCTCCAGCCGGTAGCCCGGCAGCAGGTCTTCGCACAGCTGCACCATCCAGCCGGCCGCGGCGGTGGCCGGCAGCACCGGCTGCCCGCCCACCACGTGGTCGGCCAGGAAGCCGTTGACGGCCGGGTCCAGCTCGCGCTCCACCCGGGTCAGCGCCGGCAGGGTCTTCTGCTTGCGCCCCACCTTGTAGCTGCCGCCGCCCACGATCACCTGCGGCACCAGGCCGGCGGCGAACTCGTCGACGAAGAACCGCGCGCCGACCGAGGTGGGGATGATGGCCAGGCCGCGGTCGGCGTAGGCCTTCTTCAGCACGTCGTTGACCATGCCGCTGTCCCACGGACCCCAGTTGATGCTGCGCACCTGCTGTTTCGGGTACAGGGTCTGGTACAGATAGGCGAACTTGTTCAGCGCGTCGTTGGCCATCGCGTAATCGGTCTGGCCGGCGTTGCCGAAGAAGCCCGACACCGAGGAGAACAGCACCAGATGGCGCAGACCGTCCGGCTTGACCGCCGCCAGCAGGTTCTCCAGCCCTTTGACCTTGGTGTGGAACACCGAACGGAAATCGGCCGGGGTCTTTTTCTCTATGCGCTTGTCCGCCAGATTGCCGGCGCCGTGGATGATGCCGCGGATCGGGCCCAGCTGCCGCTGCGCCTCCGCCGCCGCCCGCGCCACGTCCTTGGCGTCGCCGATGTCGCAAGCCAGATAGATGGCCTGGCCGCCGGCCTGCTCGATACTGGCGATGGTGGCGCGCACCTCGGCCAGCTGGAGCACGTCCTTGAGCAAGGCGTCCACCTTGACCGGGGTCACCGTCTCGCCCTGCTGCTGCAGGTGGCGGATGGCGCGCGCCTTGAGCTCGGCCAATTCGCCGCCGCCTTCCGCCCACTCCGGCAGCGGCGCGTCGATGCGGGTGCGGCCCAGCAGCGCGAAGCGGGCCGGATAACGCTTGGCCAGCGCGATCACGCACTCGGCGGTGATGCCGCGCGCGCCGCCAGTGACCAGGAACACGGTCTTGGCGTCGATATTGGCAACGGCCTGAGGATCGGTCGGCGCCGCCTCGAAGCCCAGCGTCATCCGCTCGCCCTTGACGCCGCGGCCTACTTCGGCAACGTCGGACTGCACGTCGCGCAGCTCTTCCAGCAACATCGCGGCGATGGCGCTCTTGCCGCATTTGGGATCGAAGTCCACCGTGCGGCAGAACACGTCTTCCCACTCGATGTTCAAAGCCTTGCTCAGGCCGCTGACGCCGGCCGCGGCCACCGGGAAGGCGGCGCGCCGGGCGGTGCCCAGCTCGCCGTCCAGCTGGCTGGCCACGAAGAAGCACGCGCGTCCCGGCCCGGGCTGCGCCAACGCCGGCTGCAGCAGCTTGGCCAGCAGGAACAGCGCTTGCGCGGTGTCGTACTCGGCCGCGGGGAAGGCGTTGGCCAGCGATTTGACGTTGCCGGCCGGCGCCTGCAGATGGATGAAGCCGCCCACCTGCCCTTCGGCCACCGCGATGCGCGACAGCACGTCCTCCAGCGCCAGCTCGTCGGCGCGTTCCAGCACGTAGTCGTTCACGTGCTTGATCGCCTTGCGCTGGCCCTTGGCCTGCTGCCACTTGAATACCAGCCGCGCCACCTGTTGGCCATGTGCCAGCAGCTGTTTGGCCACTTCTTCGCTTAAACCCTTGCCGTCGTCGGTCAGCAGCCAGAGCCGGCCGGCGGCCAGCTCCAGCAGGTCCGGCTTGGGCAAAGCCTGTTTCCGCGCCTGAAAACGATGGATGGACGCGGTTACCGTATGGGCATCACTTACAGGGGATTGCTGAGCGAGGGCAGATGCCGTCTCCCGGGGCTCAGCTAGGGATTTTTTTGCTGCGGAGTCCTCCACGGCAACGTCGGCCACCAGTTTCTTGGTGGACGACACCACGCCCAGCTGACGCAAGGGCTTGGCTTCCGCCGCCGGGGTTTCGTGCAAGGCGGGTTCGCTGGAAACCGGGGCCGGCGCTTCCGCCGGAGCCGGAGCGGCTTCCGCGGCCGGCGCGGCGGCGGAACCCTGCTTCAGTTCGGTCAGCAGTTCGGAGATGGTTTGCTTGAAGAAGCCGCCCATCTTGCGAATGTTGCTGAAGGCGTCGATGTCGAAGGTCTCCATGTCCTTCTGTTTTTCCATGTCCTGGAAGTGCGGCACTTCGGCGGACAGTTGGTCGAACATGGCGCCGAAGATTTCCAGGCGCTTGATCGAATCGATGCCCAGGTCCGCTTCCAGGTCCATTTCTTCATTGATCATGTCCGCCGGGTAGCCGGTGCGGTCGCTGACGATGTCGATCAGTTGCTTGATCAGGTCGGCCTCGGTCAAGGCCTCGAAGCGCTGAATCAGGGCTTGGTCTTCGGCGCTGATCGCGACGGCGGCCGGCGCGGCGGCTACGGGAGCGGGCGCGGCCACCGGAGCCGGCGCGGCCGGGGCGACGGCTTGCGGGATGTCCTGCAGCTTCGGCTTGGGCGCCTGAACCTCGGTCACGGCGGCCACCGGCGCGGAAGGGGCGACGGCAGGCTGCGCAAGGGGAGCGGCCGCCGGCAATTCCACCGCGGCGCGCGGCGTCGGCAAGTTCACTTCCAGCGGCGCGCGCTGTTGCAGACGCGCGGCCACCTGGCCGCCGCGCGCGGCGACATCGGCGCCCAGCAAGGCCTGCTGGTTGTCGAAATAGTGCTCGTGATTAACGTGGTAGAGCTCCTGATTCTTGTCCAGCAGCTGCAGGCTCTGGCCCAGGCTGGCCACCACCTCCGTCAATTGCTGGCTGCCCTGGAATTTCTCCAGCAAGGTGTATTGCTTGGTCATCAGCGAATCCAGCAGCTGGATGTAATCCTTCTGATTCAGCTGGAACTGCTGGTGCACCTGGCTGAGCATGTTCTGCGCCTGGATCTGCGCGTCCAATACGCTCAATACTTCGTTGTCCGAGCTACTGCGTTGCATGATTCCCTCTCCGCTTATGACATGGATGGGCTCCAGCCACATCATGTCGTCCCTGTTGTCGACCAAAGTTTCCACCACTACCCTACTATCCCGCTCCGTCTCCGGCGCCCGCGGCGGCGAGCTGGCGGCAAGCCGCTCGTCGATGAAGGCGTCGATAACGCGCGTATCCTTGCGCATGGCGTGCGCGCGGCGCTGCTTGGCTTTCTCCGAGTAGAAGAAACCGCCGCTCATCTTGTAAGTCAGCGACTTTTTCTTCGGCGCCGCGGCCAAGGGCAAGGCCGCCTGCGGATCGGTGGAGCTCAGCTCCACGCCCTCCACCGCCAGCCGCGCCAGCGCGCGTTTGAATTGCAGGGCTTCCTCGCCGTTGGCGCTGGGGTTCAGCGACACCACCGCGTGCGGCTTGTCCTTGAGAATGTCCGCCACCAGCTTGCCCAAGATGCCCTTGGGACCGATCTCGACGAACAAGTAACCGCCCTGCTGATGAATGCGTTCTATGGTTTGCTGGAAGCGCACCGGGCTGACCAGTTGGCTGATCAGCGACTGCTTGATCTTGGCCGGGTCGTCGGCGTGGCGCTCGCCGCTGGCGGTGGAGTACACCGCGGCCCGCGGCGCCTGGAACGGAATCCCGGCCAGGCTGGCTTCAAACGGCGCGCAAGCGTGGCGCACGAAGTCGGTGTGGAAGGCCGCGGACACCGCCAGCACTTGGCTGCGCACCTTGCGCTCGTTCAGAAACTCATGAGCCTGGCGGATGATGTCGCCGGCGCCGCCGAACACCAGTTGCTGCTGCGAGTTGTAATTGGCCACCACCAGCTCCGGGAAGCGTTCCAGCACCGCGCTGGCCTCGCTCTCCGGCAGCGAAGCCGCCAGCATCGCGCCCGGCTCGCCGCCCGGCACCGGGCTGGCCACCGCCGCGCCGCGCGCCAGCGACGTCCGGTAGAAGTCCTCGTCGCTCAGCACGCCGGCGGCCCACAAGGCGGTCACTTCGCCGTAGCTGTGGCCGGCCAGGAAGTCCGGACGCAGGCCCAGGCCGCTCAACAGCTTGTAGTAGCCGGCGCTGATCGCGCCGATCGCCGGCTGCGCGGTGCGGGTCTGGGTCAGCTCCGCCATCTGGCGATCCGCCGTTTCCGCGTCGAAGGCCGGCGGCGGGAAGATGGACGCGGACGGCAACGGCAGACCGTCGGCATGCGCCGCGGCGTCCAGGCCTTCCAGCGTTTCGCGCATCGCTGGGTAATCGTTGGCGATATCGCGGCCCATATTCACGTACTGCGCGCCCTGGCCCGGGAACAAGGCCACGACGCGGCCGGCCAACGGAGCCGCCTCGCGCTTGTAATAAATGCCCAGCGGATGCTCCCAGTCCTGATCCGGGCGCGCCCGCAGCAGCTTGATCGCCTCGTCCAGCAAACCGGCGGCCTGTTCGGCCGAGCTTGCGACGAAGGCCAGGCGCGCGGAATCGGCCGGCGCCCGCGCCGCGGCGCCTTGATGCAGGCGGAACTGGTAGCCGGCGTCTGCGGCGCGGAAGGACTCCAGCTTGTGCTCGGCCAGCGCCAGCAGTTGTTCCGGGCCGTCCGCGTGCAACAACACCACTTCCGGGCGCAGGTTCAGACGGAAATCGCCCTGCGGCCGCGCCTGGTGCTCCTCCATGATGGCGTGGTAGTTGGTGCCGCCGAAGCCGTAAGCGCTCAAGGCCGCGCGGCGCGGCGCGCCGCTCACCGGGCTCAACCACGGCCGGCTGTCGATGTTGACGTAGAAGGGGCTGGCGCTGTCCGCCAGTTCGCGGCTGGGTTGGCTGACGTTGATGGTGGGCGGCAGCACCTTGTGGTACAGGCTGAGCGCCGCCTTCATCATCGCCGCCGCTCCGGCGGCGCAACGGGTGTGGCCGATCTGCGATTTGACGCTGCCAATGGCCACCGAGCCGGGCTGGGCGCCGCCGGCTTCGAACACCGCGCGCAGGCTCTTGATCTCGGTCTCGTCGCCGGACTGGGTGCCGGTGCCGTGCGCCTCCACCAACTGAATTTCCGCCGGCGAGATGCCGGCGCGCTCATAGGCTCGGCGCATCGCCTTGACCTGACCTTCGTGACGCGGCGCGAAAATACTCTTGGCGCGGCCGTCGCTGGAAGCCTGCAACGATTTGATCACCGCGTAGATGCGGTCGCCGTCGCGCTCGGCGTCTTCCAGACGCTTGAGCACCAGGAAGCCGACGCCGTCGCCCAGCATCATGCCGTCGGAAGATTCGTCGAAGGGACGCGACAGGTTGCTCTTGGACAAGGCCGGAGTCTTGCTGAAGCACAGGAAGGAGAAGATGGAGTTTTCCAGGTTGACGCCGCCGGTCAGCACCACGTCGCAGCTGCCGTCCACCAGTTCGCCCACCGCCGCCTTGATCGCGGCCAAGCTGCTGGCGCAAGCGGCGTCCACCATGTAAGAAGTGCCGCCCAGGTCGAAATAGCTGGCGATGCGGCCGCAGGCGACATTGCCGAGGAAGCCGGGGAAGCTGTCCTCATTCCATTCCAGGTAAAGGTGGTTGACGCGATCGATGACTTCGTCGGCCACCGCGCCCGGCAGACCCGCGTGGTTCAGCACCTTGCGCAGATACGGCTCCTGCTGCCGGAAAGCCAGCGAGAACGAGGTGTTGCCGTTGCCGGCGCCGCCCAGTATCACCCCCACCCGGTCTTTGTCCACCGGCAGCGCGTCCTCGCCCACCAGCCTGGCGTCCAGCATTGCCTGCTTGGCCACGTGCAGCGCGAAGATTTGCGCGGTGCTGATGGACTCCAGCATCAGCGGCGGCAGTTTGAATTCCACCGGATCGAAATCGATGGCCGGCACGAAGCCGGCGCGGTGGCCGTAAGTTTTGTCCGCGGCGCTCGGGTCCGCACTGTAATAGTCTTCCTTGCGCCAGTACTCATCGCCGTCCTTCTGGTCGATGTCGGTCAGGGAATCCTTCTTGTCGACGATATTGGTCCAGAAATCATATAAGGTCGCCGCATCGGGAAAGTGGCTGGCCATGCCCACAATCGCGATATCCAACGTCCCTGGTCCAATCCTGCTCGATAAGGTCTTGCTCATTGCTCCTCCCGCGGTGAACCTGCTGTTTCGCATCATTCGCTTGCCGCCGCGCACCAACCGGGAAGCGCAATCGCCGGCCGCACGGCCAGGGTCGACTGCCTTTCTTTAAATCCGGTCCCGCACGCAAAGCCTGGATCGAATTCGCGCCCGACTAAACGTCGCACGCGCCTGCTGCCCATTACCCAAACCACATTAAAAACCGCGATAAAAACTTGACAAAATTTTTACAAACCAAGTTATCAAATCCGGTTTTGGAAAATTATGACGTTGAAATCTTAGCGTTTCCTTAGGGCCTTCTTGCAGTTGACTGATTTATCTCCACAGATCTGGAGAAAAAATGGACAGAACAAAATAAGTAATTGATTTTTATGATGTATCTTTATTGACACACAGATGCTGAAGTCATTATTTTTTAGCAAATCCATTGCTAAAAAATAAATTTCCCGGTCATAAAAAGGAAAACTGAAGAGAGTCTGAGCAAGCAATAAGAACAGGGAATTATTGGCGCGACACTTAAATTCAACGTCCGAACCAATACCAGTGGTATTAATCGGCCAAAACCCTATTCGCCGCCCTTCTCTTAATTACCATTGGCAACCCTCAGAAAACCCTAAGCAGGAATGGGCATACTGCCTCCATTTCATCCCGGAGACAGTCATGCCCCAGCCTACTCATACTCCCAGCCTGCCCGGCCTCAGCGTGGAGACCTGACCATGGTCTCCCTCGCTCGCGCCTCGCTGATTTACGAGTGGCGCCGCTTTCTGCCCGCGGTGCTGGCGGTGGCATTCGCCGGCCTGCTGGTTCAGGTGCAACTCAGCCTGCTCCTCGGCATGTTCAGTTCGGTCGGCGTCTACATCGACCGCTCCAGCGCCGACCTCTGGGTGGGCTACCCTGCAACCCAGAGCGTGGACCTGGCCCGCCCCATTCCCGGCAAAACAGAGAACAACCTGTGGGCGCACCCGGAAGTCACCGCGGTGGAGCGCTTCACCTGGACCATGGCGGACTGGCAGCGGCCCGGGGGCGGCAAACTCAGCGCGGTGTTGATCGGCATTGACCCGCGGCCGCAGGCGATGACTTTCGCCACCTTGCTGACCCCGGCCTTGCGCCAGGAACTGACGGTGCCCAGCACCGTGCTGGTGGATGAAAGCGACCTGGAAAAACTGGGGGTCAAGATAGGCGATTACGCCGAGCTCAGCGGCAAGCGGGTGCGCATCGGCGGCACGGTCAACGGCATGCGCGCGATGGGCGGCGCCAACATTCTGACCTCGCTGAACACCGCCCGCCGTATTGATCCCAATTTGCGCAACGACACCACCGACTACTTCCTGGCGCGGCTGCGCGACCCCAACCGCGCCGAACAGGTGCGCGACCAACTGCAACCCAGCGGCAGCTTCAAGCCGTTCCAGGTCTGGACCGCGGAGGAATTCTCCGCTCAGTCGCAAACCTACTGGCTATTCGAATCCGGAGCCGGCTCCGGTTTCCTGTTTTCCTCCGCGCTGGGCCTGCTGGTCGGCATCGTCATCACCAGCCAGACGCTGATGGCCGCCATCGTCGCCGCGCTGCGCGAATACGCCACTTTGCGGGCTTTGGGGGTGTCCTCCTCCTCCTTGCGCGCCGTGATTCTGGAGCAATCGTTCTGGGTCGGCCTGGCTGGCCTGGTGATCACCGCCGTGGTCGGCGCGCTGCTGGTGGCCGCCGCCCGTCACGCCCACATCGCGCTGGAGGTGCCGCTGTGGGGCTGCGTGGCCACCGGCACCCTGGTGCTGGGCATCGCCCTGCTTTCCGGCCTGTCCGCGCTGCGCGCGCTGAACCAGGCCGAGCCCTCTACCCTATTGCGATAAGGAGACTCTCATGTCCGCCTCTCCCGCCATCGTCGGCGAAAACCTGAACCGTTCGTTCAGCAACGGCAAGACCGAGCAAACCGTGCTCACCAATATCTCGCTGTCCATCTTGCCCGGCGAACTGACCCTGATCATCGGCCCGTCCGGATCCGGCAAAAGCACCTTGTTGTCCGTGCTTTCCGGCCTGCTGCCGCCCAGCTCCGGCCGCGTCACCGCGCTGGGGCTGGAACTGACCAAGCGATCCATAGAAGAATTGAGCCGCTTCCGCTTGGAGCATTGCGGTTTCGTATTCCAGGGCTTCAACCTGTTCGCCTCGCTGACCGCACTGGAAAACGTGCTGCTGCCCCTGAACTACGGCCCCAAGATCACCAAGGCCGAAGCCGAGAGACGCGCGCAGGAAGCCTTGGAGCTGGTGGGCCTGGGCCCGCGCGCCAAGCTGCGGCCGATGGAGCTGTCCGGCGGCGAAAAACAACGGGTCGCCATCGCCCGCGCGCTGGTCAAGCGGCCCAAGCTGATGTTCGCCGACGAGCCCACCAGCGCTCTGGACAGCCACAACGGCCAAGTGGTGATCGACCTCTTGCACCAGATCGCCCAGGAACAAGGCACCACGGTGCTGGGCGTGTCCCACGACAACCGCCTGATCAAGCACGCCGACCGCGTCATCACCCTGGAAGACGGCCAGGTGGTCAAGGATCTGCGCGTCCATAACACGCCGATGGAGGTAGCATGAGCAGCCCTATTCCCAAGACCCCGCTGCGCCTGGGCTCGCTGCTGGCGCTGAGCCTGTTATTGAACGGCTGCTCCGAGCCCCCGCCTCCCGCGCCGGTTCAGCAATCCCCTTGGGCCGCCATCGCCAAGGGCCGCGTCAGCATAGAAGGCGGAGTGATCAATATCGCCGCGCCGCGCGCGGGCATTATCCGAGAGGTGTCCGTGGAGGAAGGCGCCGAGGTCAAACCCGGCGCGGTGCTGGCCCGGATCGACGACCGCGAAGCCAACCTGGCGATGAAGGTGCGCGAGCAGGAGCGCGACGAGGCGCGGCAGGCGCTGACGCTGCTGCAGGTCAAGCACGCCATCGCTCAGCGCGAGCTGCAACGGGTGTCCGCGCTAAGCGGCGACGAGGTGGTGTCCAAACAGGAAAAAGACAACGCCCGCGATCAGGTCAGGCTCAGCGCCTCCGAACTGGCCCGTCAGCAGGCGGCGGTAGCCACCGCCGACGCGCAAGTGGCCGCCAGCAAACTGGAAGTGGACCAGCACGTGGTGCGCGCGCCGCTGGCCGGGCGCATCATCCGCCGTCAGGCCCGCCCCGGCGACGGCACCTCCACGCTGAACGTGACGCCGCTGTTCATGTTCGCCCCCAACGGGCCGCGCATCGTCCGCGCCGACCTGGAAGAACGTTACGTCGGCGTGGTAACGCCCGGACAGGCGGCGGAAGTGACGCTGGAGGCGGACGAAACCAAGGTCTACAAAGCCAAGGTGCTGCGGCTGGGCCAGGTGTTCGGCAACCGTCCGGACAACGACGACCCTAATGAAAAACAAGATGTGCGGGTGATTGAATGCGTGCTGGCGCTGGTGGACGCGCCGGAAATCCGCATCGGCCAGCGGGTGCTGGTGCGCATCTCCCGGCAAGACAAGGCGGGCAAACCATGATGCGGCCCATCGCTCTGCTCCTGCTCCTGACGCTTGGCGGCTGCGCCGGGATGGAACCTTCGCGCCCCGCGCCGGCGCTGCCGGAGCGCTACAGCCAGGCTCTGCCCGGCCATGCGCCGGACGCCCAAGCCTGGGACGGTTTCGGCGATCCCGGTCTCAGCCGGTGGATCGCGACGGTGCGCGAGGGCAACATCGACCTCGCCGCCAGCCTGGCGCGGCTGGACGCCGCGCGCGCCGAACTGGGCGTGCTCAACGCAGACCGCTACCCCAAGCTGGACTTCGAGCAATCGGTAGAGCGGCGCAAGCTGTCCAAGTTCGATTTGGGCGAAGTCGGCGAAGACACCGCCAACCCCAGCACCCGCTACAGCTCGCGGCTGGCGCTGGGCTATGAGGTGGACTTGCGCGGCCGGGTCAGCGCCGCGGTCCGCGCCGGCCGCGCCGATCTCAAGGCCAGCGGCGGCGACCTCGACGCGCTGGGCCTGAGCCTGGCGCGGCAGACCACGGAACTGTGGCTGACGCGGGCGGAGCTGGCCGCCGACGTCGAACTGCTCAGGGAGGCCGCGCGGCTGCGCCAGCGCCTGCTGGCCGGGGTCGCCGCCAAACGCCGCGTCGGCCTGGCCAGTGGCAAGCAGTTGCTGGAGCCGGATAGCGAGGCCAGCGAAGCCGCCCGCCTGCTTGCCCAGCAAGGCGACGCGCTGAAGCGGGTGGAACGCAGCCTATGCCAGCTGGCCGCCCAAATGCCGAACGCCTGCGGCTTGCCGCCGGCGCGGCCGCTGCGCGAACTCAGGCTGCCGGAAGTGGGCGGCGAAGTGCCGGCCCGGCTGCTGCAACGCAGGCCGGACCTCAGCGCGGCCCAGGCCCGCTACGACGCCGCGCGCGCTCGCATCGACGAGGCGGAGGCGGCTCGCTGGCCGTCGCTGACGCTGAACGGCGGCCTGGGCATCAGCGCCGGCAGCTGGTCCGCATTGCGCGGCAGCAAGGTGCTGAACTGGTCGCTGTTGCCGCAGTTGGACATTCCGCTGTTCGACGCCGGCAAGCGCAAGGCCGAAGCCCAGCGCGCGCGTTCTGCCGCCGCAGAACAATACGCGGCCTGGCGCGGCGCGGTCACCCGCGCGGTGTACGAAGTGGAAGACGCGGCCGCCGCCGCTCACTTCGCCGGCACGGACCAGGAAGCCAAGCAGCGCCAATACGCGGACGCCAGCCGCCGCTTGCGCGCCGAGCGCGACGCTCGCGGCGTGGGCCTCAGCGACGGCCAGGCGGAATGGCGCGCACAGCTGGCGCAGCTTCAGGCGGAACAGGGCGTACAAGGCGCGCGCCGCCAGCAGCTGCTGGCGGCGGCCAATCTGATCGCCGCCTTGGGCGGCGGCTGGGAGGGCTCGGACAAGACCACGCCTTGAGCTATGCCGGCTGCGCCCCGCGCTCCGCGGCCGGGGCCTCCGGCGCGGCGCAGCGCGGCAGGCGGATTTCCACTCCCAGGCCGTTGCCGTGCAGGCCATCGGTCAACAGCAGGCTGCCGCCGTGCAGCTCCACCACCCGCTTGACAATGGCCAGCCCCAGGCCGCTGCCGGTGACGGTGTTGTCGGGCAGGCGCACAAAACGCTTCAACACCTGCTCGCGCCACTGCGGCTCGATGCCCGGACCGTCGTCCAGCACCGCCAGCCGCAGATTGGAGAACCCCTCGCTGACTTCCACATTGATGGACGCGCCGTCCGGGCAGTAACGGATGGCGTTGTCCAGCAAATTATCCAGCAAGCTGTCCATCGCGCTGGCGTCGCCGCAGCAAGCCGCCGTCTGCGCGCCGTCGTAAGCCAAGGTGATGTTGCGCTCCATCGCCCGCGGCACATGCCGCGCCAAGGCCGCGCGCGCTAACGCCCCCAGGTCGAAGGACACCGGCCGCACCCGCGCCGACTCCGCGTCCAGCCGCGACAGCGTCAGCAGCTTGCCCACCAGTTCGCCGCTGCGGCCTATGCTGGCGTCCAGCAAGGCCGCCAGCGCCGCCCTCTCCTGCTCGGACTCCGCCCGCGCCAGCAAATGCACTTGCGCGCCAATCGCCGCCAGCGGCGTGCGCAGTTCGTGCGCGGCGTCGGCGAAGAAGCGCTGCTCTCCTTCGCGAAAGGTGGCCAGCCGCGACAACAGCTCGTTGACGGAATTGAACACCGGCCGCAGTTCCTGGTATTCGGGATCGGCGCAGGCCAGCGGCGCCGTCGATTGCACATCGCGCGAGGTAATGGTGGTGGCCAGCGTCGCCAAGGGCTGCAAGGCGCGGCCGTAGCCGACGCGCAGCAGCAACATGATGATGGGCACAGCAGCGATCAGCGGCATCAGAAAGAAGACCAAGATCTCGGCCTGCACCCGCTGCACGAAGCTGCGCGCCACCGCCAGTTGCACCTGCACCGGCGCATCGGCGGCGTCGACCACCAGGATGCGCCAGCGTCCCTGGTTGGCCGGCGCGTCGGCGCTGACAGGCTGCGCCAGTTCCGGCCAGGTATTGGACACCGCCAGCAAATGCTGGCGCTTGTCGACGATGCGGTAGGCCAGCTCGCTGCGCAGCGGCGGCTTTTCGCTATAGCCATGGCCAAACTGGCCTATCAGTTGATCGACGATGCGCACGCGCTCCCCGGGCTTGACGTCGGCGCTGTAGACGGTAGCCAGCGTGCGCGCCAGTCCGCGCAGATCCCCGTCCAGGTAGCCGGACCCCACACGGGTCACTTCCCAGTAAAACCAGGCGAACAGGACCAGCCATACCGCCAGCAGGGAGCTCAGGCTGGTCCATAAGAGCCGCCGGTAGAGCGAACGCCGCGCCAGCGAGGGAATGATCATGCCGGCTTGGGCAACAGATAGCCGACGCCGCGAATGGTGCGGATCCAGTCCGAACCCAGCTTGCGCCGCAAATTGTGGACATGCACCTCCAGCGCGTTGTCGGATTCGCAGCACAGATGCTCCACCAGGTGCTCGCGGCTAACCACCTTGCCGGCCTTGCGCACCAGTTCGAACATCAGCGCGAATTCCGACGGCGACAAGGCTACCGCCGCGCCGTTCATCGACAGCTCGCGGGTGTCGGCGTTGATGCATAAATCGCCGATCTGCCAATTGGCCGACACGAAGCCGCTGCTGCGCCGGGTCACCGCCTGCAGCCGGGCCAGCAGTTCCGGAATGGCGAAAGGCTTGACCAGATAGTCGTCGGCGCCGTTGTGCAGGCCGGTCAGCCGGCTCTCCAGCGCGTCGCGCGCGGTCAGGATGATCACCGGCAGCGTCGATCCGTTGCCGCGCAACTCCTGCAGCAAATGCAGGCCCTCGCCGTCCGGCAGCCCCAGATCCAGCAGCAAGGCGTCCTGCGGCTCATCGGCCAGAAAAGTGCGCGCTTCTTTCAGCCTCCGCACCCAGACGGTGCGAAAACCGGCCTGGCGCAAGGCCTGCCCCAGCGCCTCGCCCAATGCCAGGTCGTCCTCAACCAACAATATGTTCACGGGATGTCTCCGCACGCCAAAGCAATGTCAAAATCATGCCAGAGCGCCATGGCAAAATCTACCGCGCCGGCGTCAATCCTGAGCTTGCAGCAGGTGGTCCAGGGACAGCACGTCGCCCAGCCGCCGCAGGGCCTGCAACTCCTCGCGGTGCTCGCGCGCCAGGCGTTCCGCCAGCGCCTCGCCCTTGGGCGTCAGCCGCACTTCCACGCAGCGGCGGTCGTCCCGCCCCGGGCTGCGCGCCACCAATTGTTGCTGCTCGCAGCGGCTGATCAGGCCCACCACGCTGTGATGGTGCGACTGCAGCCGCTCGGCCAGCTCGGCCACGGTGGCCCAGTCCCGTCCTGGAAAGCCCTTGATCTGCAACAACAGCAGGTATTGCAGCATGGTGATGCCATGGCGCTGGGCCGCCTCTTCGCTAAAACGCTGGAAACGGCGCAAGCGGTAGCGGAAATCCGCCAGACGTTCGAAATCCTGCTTGGAAAAATTCGGGGGGTCGGACACGCGGGTCACCTCGTTCGGCTCAACCGTCCAGCAAAGCGCGGTAGCACACCGGCGAAGCCAACTCCCCCGCCTCGATGCGTTCTATCTCGTCCAGCTTATCGCCCAGGAACTGCGCCAAGGCCTGCGCCGGCTGCCGCTCGCCGCCGCCTGCGTGCAACAGCACCAGGCCGCCGCCGCGGCTGGCCTTCCAAAGCGGCCACCAGCGCTGCGGATTCGCTGCCAAATCAGCCCAATACACTTCACAGAATGTGGGCCAATGGCGTTCGTCCTGACGCAGCCAGTTAAGCAGGCCGGGCGCCGGCGCCACGCTTTTCAGCCAGTGGGCGGCATCCAACGCCTGCCGAGGCAGACCCTTGGGCCAGGTTTCCTCAATCAGAAAAGCGTTCTCAAGGCCCTGCCGGTATTCGCTCACCGGCAACAGGCGGATTTTTGCGTCCATTGCGTCACTCCTTATTTCATCTGGCGGCGGAGGCGGTGCGGCGTCGTCAGAAATATCGCATTACGATATTTAATGGTCAAAAAAAGGCGGCTGGGCCGCCCGTTTGGCCGCGGTTGTTACACCGCGGCCATCCACTTCTACAGCGCGGCCTTGAAAATCGCGCAGATTTCTTCATGGCTGGCCTGGATCGGATTGGTGAGGCCGCAAGCGTCCTTCAAGGCGTTGGCGGCCAGCTCCGGAATATCCTCTTCCTTGACCCCCAACTGCGTCAATCCTGCCGGAATGCCTACGTCAGCCGCCAATTGGCGTATGGCGGCGATCGCCGCTTCCGCGTTGGCGGCCACGCCCAGCGCCGCGCCGACGTCGGCCAGACGCTGGCCGGCCGCCTTGGCATTAAAAGCCTGCACATGCGGCAGCAGCACCGCGTTGCACACTCCGTGCGGCAGATCGTAGAAGCCGCCCAACTGGTGCGCCATCGCGTGCACATAGCCCAGAGAGGCGTTGTTGAAGGCCATGCCGGCCAGGAACTGCGCGTAAGCCATTTGCTCCCGCGCTTCCATGTCCAGGCCGTGGCGCACCGCGCGGCGCAAGTGGCCGGCAATCAGCGTTACCGCCTTCAAGGCGCAAGCGTCCGTGATGGGCGTGGCGATGGTGGAAACGTAAGCCTCCACCGCGTGGGTCAGCGCGTCCATGCCGGTGGCCGCGGTCAGCGACGCCGGCATGCCGGCCATGGTTTCCGGATCGTTGACCGACAGCACCGGCGTGGTGTGCTTGTCCACGATGGCCATTTTGATGTGGCGGGATTCGTCGGTAATGATGCAGAAGCGGGTCATTTCCGAGGCGGTGCCGGCCGTGGTGTTGATCGCCACCAGCGGCAGTTGCGGCTTGGCGGACTTGTCCACACCCTCGTAATCCTGGATCTTGCCGCCGTTGGCCGCTACCAGGGCTATGCCCTTGGCGCAGTCGTGCGGCGAGCCGCCGCCCAGCGACACCACGGCGTCGCAGCCATGCTCGCGCAACAGCGCGAGGCCGGCGCCGACATTGGCGGTGGTGGGATTGGGGTGCACGCCGTCGAACAGCACGGTGGCGATGCCGACGCCGCCCAGCAATTCCGTGACGCGGCCGGCCAAGCCGGTTTTCACCAGGCCGGTATCCGTCACCATCAATACTTTGCGGTAGCCGTAACCGCGCATGGTCTCAACGGCTTGTTGCAAACAGCCCGCGCCCATCAGGTTGACGCAGGGAATGAAGAAAGCGCTGGTCGCCATGGCAAACTCCTGTTCTTAAGACATTTGTCATAAGCGCAGTATGCTTATTTTGGCCGATACGGTATTTGCCTCACATCAAAAGATGTCCAATCATCCCGCTCACTTGTGCGGCAACACATCCTGCACCAACAGGGCGACCAGGGCGCCGAAGCCGTCCCACATGATCTGCACCCCCAGGCACAGCAGGATGAAGGCGGACAGCCGCAGAAACACCACCGAGCCGGTCTGGCCCAGATAACGCAGTAATTTATCGGCGTGGCGGTAGCACAGATAGACCAGCACGCTGCACACCAGCACCGCGCAGCCGCCGGCCAGCGGCGAGATCGCGTATTTGACGATGCCCTTGCCGGTATCGGTCAGCGAAGCGCCCATGGTGATGGCCACCGAGATGGAGCCCGGCCCCACCGTCAGCGGAAAGGTCAACGGATAGAAGGCGCGTTGCTTCAGCGCGTCGTGGTTTTCCGCCTGAATGGGCTGATCGGTGGAAGTGGGATTGCTCTCCGGCGGCGCGTCGTTGAGCATGCGCCAGGCTGCGAAAGTAATCAGCAGGCCGCCGGACAACTGCACCACCGGCAAGGACACGCCGAAGAAAGACAGCACATAACCGCCGGTGAACATGCTGCCCAACAGCAGCAAGGCGCAATACATGGCGATGCGGCGCGCCAGGTAACGTCGCTGCTGCGGCGTATTGCGCGCCGTCATCGAGATGAAAATGGGCACCAGCCCCGGAGGATTCATGATCGGCAGCAAGGCCGCCATCACAAACAGAAACTTTGTTATGAATATTGTCAGCAACTGCATGGTGGGATGACTCCGAAACCATCGAATTCAGATCGAGAACGGCCGCGGGCGCGGCGCCAGCCGCCATATTACACAATTCATCAATATTGCAACCGGCTCTCGCTCGGACTCCGGCGCCCCTCGCCGGTTTCGGCGCATCGAGAGCGCGCCCCTCGCCGGCGCCAAATCCATAGCAATCAGTCTCTTACGTCAAACAGCCCGGCAATGCCGGGCTGTTTGACTCACTGCCGCCCCAAGGCCGGCAGAATTCACAACGGATCAGCGCGTGGCGGCGGCCAGCTTGCCGTTCTCGTTCTCTTGGCGCAAGGAACGAGCCTTGATCAGCGCCTCGCTGAAAGCAATCTCTTCCAGCGCCACCATCCGGGTTTTGTGCTTGAACTTGTAGCCCAGCCACAGAGCCAGGAACAACGGAATGCCCAGGTAGGTGGCGATCACGGCGCTCCAGTCGATATGTCCGCCGATGAAGGCCTCGTAGTTCTGGCCCAGCATGATCAGAAGGCACAAGGCGAAGGCGAACAGCGGCCCCAGCGGGAACCACTTGGCCTGGTAAGGCAGGTCGGCCAGATCATGGCCCTGCTTCACATAGGCGCGGCGGAAGCGGTAGTGGCTGATGGCCACGCCCAACCAGGCGATGAAGCCGGTCATGCCGGAGGAGTTCAGCAGCCACAGATAGACCGCGTTGGTTTCAAACAGCGAGGTCAAGAAGCACAGCGCGGCGATCACGCTGGTGGCGTACAAGGCATTGCGCGGCACTCCGTTGCTGGACAGCTCGGCAAAGCGCTTGGGCGCCATCTTGTTGCGCGCCATGGTGTACAGCATGCGGGTGGACGCGTACATGCCGGAGTTGCCGGCGGACAGGATGGCGGACAGGATCACCGCGTTCATCAGGCTGGCCGCCATGGCGAAGCCGGCGCGATTGAACACCAGAGTGAACGGGCTGGCGCCCACGTCCTTCATATCGTTCTTCAGCAGCAGCGGATCGTTGTACGGCAGGATCAGGCCGATGATCAGGATGGACAGCATGTAGAACATCAGGATGCGCCAGAAAATCTGCCGCACCGCGCGCGGGATGGTCTTGCCCGGATTGGCGGATTCTCCGGCGGCCACGCCGATCAACTCCGTGCCCTGGAAGGAAAAACCCACGATCATGGCCACGCCCACGAAAGCGGCCAGGCCGCCCACAAACGGGCCTTGTCCCTGCTGCATCACCGACAAACCCGGCGCGATGCGCTGCGGGTTGGGGTCGGTCATGATGCCGAAGATCATCAAAAAGCCAATGATGATGAAGGCGACGATGGTGGCCACCTTGAGCATCGAGCACCAGAACTCGGCCTCACCAAAGCCCTTCACCGAGAAATAGTTGAGCACGAAGATGATCAATAGGAAGCCGGCGCTCCAGACGATGCCGGGCACTGCCGGATACCAGTAATGCATGATGATGGCGGCCGCGGCCAACTCCACCGCCACGGTGATGGCCCAGTTGTACCAGTAGTTCCAACCCTGGGCGAAACCAAAGGCCGGATCGACGAAGCGCGAACCATAAACCTGGAAGGAGCCGGACTCCGGCATGAAGGCGGCCATTTCGCCCAAGCTGGTCATCAGGAAGTAGACCATCAGGCCGATCAGCGCGTAGGCGATCAAGGCGCCGCCGGCGCCGGCCGACGCCACGGTGGCGCCGGAGGCCAGGAACAGGCCGGTGCCAATGGAGCCGCCGATGGCGATCATCGACAGGTGGCGCGCCTGCAAGGTGCGCCTAAGCTCTTGGCTCTCTTGTTTTTTTTCCATCTCTTTGTCTCAAGTGCGCCTGCTCGGCGACATTGCTTTCGGCTCGCTGCGGCCAGCCGGCGGCCTGTTGTCGCAACGACAGGCAGTCGTAATCGAAACCCAAAAGAATGACAGCAACCACGACTGTTGACTAGTCAAACATGGCTTTGGAGCTTAAAAAACGAAAATGTCATGTTCGCAAAGGAATATCGCACCCGGTTGGACTGCGACCAAGAGCCTGTGACAAGGTCCCGCGAGCGCCGCGCGACGGATCTGTCGCATGAATCATACAGTTTTCACCCGTCTACCCCGCTCCAGCACGCGGCTTGAAGCGCGGCGCGACCGAGCCGTCGCACCGTGGTTTCATGGGAAAACTCACAGTCGACCGTCGTCTTGCCCCGTTTACAAACATGAATGAATCTCATTTGCAAAAATGACAAATAAAACCTTGTCATACAAAGAAAATTTTAAATTTAATCCAAATTAAAACAAATTAGGCATCACAAATCGTCACAACCGTATTTACAATTTTCACACTTCCACACTGAACAAAAACTACCCCAATTAAATAAAAAACCACTCGTACCTTATTCGTTCAACCCCTTCCGCATATCAATATAACGATTACTCATAACTCTATAGCGGCTAATTTTTTCGCCCGCTCTCAACATCTGCCATAAAATGGCCGCGCTTACTAAAAGCAAATCGTGTCCTTTCCATTATTTTGGTTACCACATAACGATAAGCAAAACGCTCGCGCATGAACGCGGGCAAGTGGCAATGCCATCGCTTTTGATTCCACAACCAATTGAGATAAACCATGAACGCCATTGTCGACCCTGTTTTTCACCCATTTGGAGTTTCCGCGGCGGATCTGGCCCGGCAAATACTGGGGCTGGTTTTCAAACTGCGCCGCATTCACCCGGAGGATCTAACCGCAACGGAAGATCTGGACGCGGAAATGGCCCCTCACCTTCCCAAGATTCAAGCCGCCGTAACCCGCCGCCAGCCGCTGCAAATGATTCTGCCGGCCTTCCCCGGCAAATCGCCCAATCGCAATAAAACCCTGGGCGCGATGCCCGATTTGGCCGAGCGCCACGCGATGGATAATCTGCATCAGCTTTGCAAAGACATTCAGAGCATCTACCCGCCGGGCGCTCAAGTCGCCATTTGTTCGGACGGATATTGTTTTTCCGACGTGGTGTATATCCCGGACGCGGAAGTCGCCGCCTATATGGACGACTTGATTCGCTATGCGCGGCAGCGCCATGGAGACAGCTTTCGCTTTTACGACTTGAAAGATCACTTCAGCTATATCGGCGACCTGGATTCGCAGCGCGAAGAATTGCTGATTCTTTACAGCGACTCCATCGAGCAGATCAAACGCCAATGCCAGGACGAACCTGCGATGCGCGCGATGTACCAGGGCATTACCCGCTTCCTGTTCGAGGACGCGCAAGGCATGGAGCGCTTTGCCGGCCACAGCAAGACCAGTTTGCAGAAAATGGCGCGCGCCAACGCCTATCGAGTGATTCAGCGCAGCAACGCCTGGAGCCGGCTGCTGGAACGCGCGTTTCCGGACAGCCTGCGCCTGTCCATCCATCCGCAATTTCGCGTGTCGTCCAAGATCGGCGTGCGGCTGGTGGACAGCGTCGATGCCTGGCTGACGCCCTGGCACGCGGCCGCGATCAAGCACGAGCACGGCGTGATGTTGAAAAAGCGCAGCGACATCGACGAAAACCAGTCCGCCTTGGTCTTTGTCGACGGCCGGCCAAGCCACTTCATCGCCACCGCCGCCTGAAGCCCCTCCCCTTATTGTTCATTTCGAGTATCGCCATGCAAAACGAACCCCTTGTCGCTTCCATCGTCTCCATTTTGCTCGACGCCTTCCAGGGCGATCCGGACCACCCGCAGCTTGAGTCCTACCGCCAGGCGCTGAGCGCTCAAGTGGAGCGCTTCGTGCGCCGGCAACAGCCGCTGCAACTGCTGCTGCCGGGCTTTCCGCTGAAATCCCCCAACACCCGCGACAAAACCGCGTCCGACCGCCCCGACTACGCCGAATACGCGGCGCTGGAACGGCTGGACCAACTGTGCCGCGCCGTCGGCCGCGTCTACCCGGCTGGTTGCGCGCTGGAACTGTTCAGCGACGGCCTGAGCTTCCACGACCTGCTGGACATCCCGCGCGACACGGCCAACGACTACCACCGCCGGCTGCGCGCTCTCTACGCCAGCCCGGTGCTGCGCTGGCATGACTACGCCAGCGTCCAGCCCGGCTTCGACCGCCAGCGCGACCGCGCGGAAAGCGTGCTGCGCCGCTACCTGCCCGCCGCGGCCGCGGACTTCTCCCAGCCGCTGCCGGAAAACCAGGCCGGACGCCAGCCGCAATGGCTGGACCTGCTGCGCGAAGACAATGCCGCGCGCGGCATCGCCGAGGCCGAGGACTGGCCGCGGCGCGCGCTGCGTCTGGCCTGGCGCGGCATCGCGCTGGACGCGATGCTGGCCGAACACTTCCCGGAAGCCATCCGGTTGACCATCCACCCATCCGGCTCGCCCGGCGGCAAATTCCCCATCCGCCTGTCTCCGGCCCAGGCCGAGGCGGCCTTGCCCTGGCACCGCGTCTACCTGCTGAACCTGGCCGGCCGCGGCGAGCTGGTCTCCAAGCGCCAGGCGCTGGACGCGCGCCGCGCCAAGGCGGTGAGCTTCGACGGCCAACCCTGGCTCTACCTGGAACAAGCCGGCGCGGAATGGGAAGGTTGCGAACTATCGGTCATGCTGGCCGGCCGCTTCGGCCTGTTGATCGAAAACCGCCGCCCCGGCGCCAACTGCCTGTCGCTGCCGCGCCCGGCCTTGACCCGCTTGGCTCAGCTCTTCGGCTTCGTCGCACTGCGCGGCTTCGCCGTGGAGAACGAGGACAATCTGATCGACTTCAGCGCCCAGTTCGGCACCCCTTACATCTGGCAGTTCGGCGCGGTGCACAAGGTCAAGCCGGAGGAAGACGCCGACGGCTTCGTCCACTCCTTCGAGGAACTGCCGCTGCACTGGGATTTGAGCATGCTGCCGGCCGACAATGAGTTCGTGCGCAAGAACCCGCGCTTCAGCGCCAGCCTGTTCGCGCTGTATTGCAAGACAGCGCCGCAACACGGCGAAGGCCAGACCACGCTGGTGGACGCGCGCAACATCCTGCGCCAAGTGCCGACGGCCACGCTGGCCGAATGGGAGCGGCTGCAAATCCGCTACCACACCAAGTTCACCTATTTCGGCGGCGACGCCCGCGTCTATCCGCTGGTGGAAACCCACCCGGACACCGGCGAAGCGGTGCTGCGTTTCCAGGAGAACAGCAACTCCGAACTGCAAAAGTTCTTTGTCGACGTGGAAGAACGCGCCGACGACTACCCCAACCTGGTCCAAGAATTGCTGGAACGGGCTTACGCGCCGGAAAACCTGATTGAGCACGACTGGCACGACGGCGATCTAGTGCTGATCGACAACTACAACAGCCTGCACGGCCGCCGCGCGATGACACGCGCCTCGCGCGGACGCGAGCTGTGGCGTGTCCAGGTCCACAAAGGCCAAGAACCGGTTCAAAGACTCGCGAGCAAGGGCGCGATCGTAAACACGTTCTAAGGCCCGCCCCGCGCCGTCCGGCCCCGCCGGACGGCCTTGCCTCCCTCTCCCATCTCCCAAGAACCGCCATGAACCCACGCAAGCAGAAAATCCTCTTCGTCGGCGAGGCCGTCACCCTGGCCCATGTCGCCCGCCCCTATACCCTGGCCGCCGCGCTGCCCGCCTCGGACTACGATATCCATCTGGCCGCCGCGCCGCGCTTCGATTACCTCTACCAACGCCAGGACATCCATTACCATCCGCTGCTCACCAAGAGCTGCGAAGATTTTCTTCACGCCGTGGACAACGGCAAGGCCTTGTACCGCCGCGAGGAAATCATCGCCTACGCCGAAGAAGAATTGCGTCTGATCGAACGCCTGGACCCGGACATCATCGTCGGGGACTTCCGCCACTCGCTGGGCATCAGCGCCGCGCTCTCCGGCAAACCGCTGATCAACCTGATCAACGCTTACTGGAGCCCCCACCGCCGGCCGGAGCCGCTGCCGGTGCCGGAGCTGGCCAAGATCAATCTGCACCGCCTGCCCGTGATGACGCCGCTGATGCGCTGGATCACCCCGCTGGCCACCCGCTTGCTGGCGCGCTCGCTCAACCGCGCCCGAGCCCACTACGGCCTGGCCCCCTTCGCCAATTGCTTCGAAGCCTGGAGCCACGGCGATCAAGTGCTGTACTACGATTCGCCGGAGCTGGTGCCGCTGGGCCCGCTGCCCGCCCACCACCACTATCTGGGCCCGGTCACCTGGTCGCCGGGCGGCCCGTTGCCGGACTGGTGGCCTCAACTGCAAGACCGCCCCACCGTCTACCTGTCGCTGGGTTCCTCCGGCAATCTGGCCCTGCTGCCCACCCTGATAGATCAACTGCTGGGCGAAGGGCTGCAAGTCATCGCCAGCACCGGCCGCCGCCAGCGGCTGCCGCAGCGCTCCGGCCTGTTCAGCGCCGACTTCCTGCCCGGCGAGGCCGCCGCCGCCCGCGCGGACCTGGTGATTTGCAATGGCGGCAGCCCCACCAGTTACCAGGCGCTGCAGCAAGGCCGCCCGGTGATCGGCATCCCGTCCAATATGGACCAGCTGCTGGCAATGCGGCATATCGAAGCCTACGGCGCCGGCGTCATGCTGCGCCGCCACCACATCGAAACCGGCCGGCTGCCGCCTCTGTTGCGGCGCATGCTGTCCAAGCCCTCCTATCGCCAGCGCGCGCAGCAACTGGCCTGGCATTTCGCCGCCACCCGCCCGCACCTTACATTTCGACAAGTCTTGCAACAATTCGACATACAATCGCCGACGCAAGCAAAGCCCGGTTCAAACAAGGAGCGCATAATGCCGTAAGCATCGACCCTCGGCCTGCTGCGGCGCCCCTCACCGCCCATCCATGCCGGCGGTCGCCTTTGAACGATCCGGAGCGGCCCTCGCCGCTCCAACGCCGCACTCCTGGAGCCCCGCCGTGATCCAATCCGCCGCGCCTCGCCGCCCGTTTTACCGCTCTCCGCTGTGCTGGGGCCTTATCGTCGCGCTCGCGTTGGGCGGCTGGTGGTGGCGGCAACACACGGCCGCGGACCCCGCGGGCCAACGCCGCGCCGCGCCGCCGGCGGCCGTGGGCGTGGCCGCCGCGCAGCGGCAGAACGTCCCCTTGCAGATCAGCGCGCTGGGCACCGTCAATTCCACTTACACCGTCACCGTGCGCAGCCGCGTGGACGGCCAGCTGGACAAATTGCATTTCGAAGAAGGCCAGCCGGTCAAACAAGGCCAGTTGCTGGCGGAATTGGACCCGAGGCCATTCCAGGCCGCGCTGGCCCAGGCCGAAGGCCAGTTGCTGCGCGACCAGGCGCTGCTGCAAAACGCCCAGTTGGATCTGAACCGCTACCGTCAACTGCTGGAACAGAACTCCATCGCCAAACAGCAAGTGGACACCCAGGCGGCGCTGGTGCGCCAGTACCAGGGCACGGTCAAGCTGGACCAGGGCGCGGTGGACAACGCCCGGCTGCAGCTCAGCTACAGCCGCGTCGCCGCGCCGGTGTCCGGCCGCGCCGGCCTGCGCCAGGTGGACCCGGGCAACATCGTCCACGCCAGCGACGCCAACGGCTTGGTGGTGATTACCCAAACTCAGCCCATCAATGTGCTGTTCTCCGTGCCGGAAGTCAGCCTGGGGCCGGTATTGCGGGCCAGCCGCGCCCAAGCCGGCCTCGCGGTGGAAGCCTGGGACCGCGACAACCGCAACAAGCTGGCCGACGGCAAATTGCTGGCCATAGACAACCAGCTCAACACCAGCACCGGCACCGTCAACCTCAAGGCCCGCTTCGCCAACGCCGACGAGGCCCTGTTCCCCAATCAATTCGTCAATGTGCGCCTGAGCCTGGGCGAACAGGAAAACGCCGTCACCGTGCCCGCCGCCGCAGTGCAGCTGGGCAAGGCGGGCAGCTACGTTTATACCGTCAACGCGGATAGCAGCGTGAGCCTGAACCAGGTGAGCGCCGGCGCGCGCGTCGGCGACATCGTCGTCATCGAACAAGGCCTGAAGCCCGGCCAGCGCGTGGTGGTGGACGGCCTGGACAAACTGCGCGACGGCGCCAAGGTCACGGTGGTGGACCGCGCCGCGCAAAACCTCCAGGCCGCCCAGGCCGCTGGCAAAAACGGACGCCACAAACGCGACGGCAGCGGCGCGGCCGGCAAACGCCGCGCCTCGGCGGCGCAATAAGCGCGGAGAAACGGCATGAATCCCTCGCGCCTGTTCATTTTGCGGCCGGTGGCCACCACCTTGCTGATGGTGGCCATTCTGCTTACCGGCCTCGCCGCCTGGCGCATGTTGGCGGTGTCCGCGCTGCCGGAAGTGGACTACCCCACCATCCAGGTGGTCACCCAATACCCGGGCGCCAGCCCGGAGGTGATCACCTCCTCCATCACCGCGCCCTTGGAGCGCCAGTTCGGCCAGATGCCCGGCCTGTCTCAGATGTCGTCCACCAGCTCCGGCGGCGCCTCGGTGATTACCCTGCAATTCAGCCTGGAATTGAGCCTGGACGTGGCCGAGCAGGAAGTGCAGGCGGCCATCAACGCCGCCGGCAACCTGCTGCCATCCGACCTGCCCAATCCGCCGGTGTACAGCAAGGTCAACCCGGCTGACACCCCGATCATGACCATTGCCGTCACCTCGCCCACGCTGCAACTGACCAAGCTGGAAGACCTGGTCGACACCCGGCTGGCGCAGAAGCTGTCGCAAGTGCCCGGCGTGGGCCTGGTCAGCATCAGCGGCGGCCAGCGCCCGGCGGTGCGCATCCAGACCAATCCGCGCCAGCTGGCCTCGCTGGGCCTGACGCTGGAAGACGTGCGCACGGCCATCGCCAGCGCCAACGTCAACCAGGCCAAGGGCAGCTTCGACGGCCCGCACCAGGCCTCCACCATAGACGGCAACGATCAGCTCAAATCCGCCGATGAATACCGCGGCGTCGTCATCGCCTACCGCAACGGCGCGCCCATCCGCCTGTCCGACGTGGCCCAAGTGGTGGATTCGGCGGAAAACATCCGCCTGGCCGCCTGGGCCGGCGCCACCCCCGCCATCATTCTCAATGTGCAACGCCAGCCCGGCGCCAACGTCATCCAGGTGGCTGACCGCATCAAGCGCCTGCTGCCGCAGCTAAGCGACTCCCTGCCCGGCGCGGTGGACGTCAAGGTGCTGAGCGACCGAACCGTGACCATACGCGCCTCGGTGGCGGACGTGGAGTTCGAACTGATGCTGGCCATCGCCCTGGTGGTGATGGTGATCTTCCTGTTTTTGCGCAATGTGCCGGCCACTGTCATCCCCGCGGTGGCGGTGCCGCTGTCCCTGGTGGGCACCTTCGGCGTGATGTACCTGGCCGGTTTCTCCATCAACAACCTCACCTTGATGGCGCTGACCATCGCCACCGGCTTCGTCGTGGACGACGCCATCGTGATGATAGAAAACATCGCGCGTTACATCGAAGACGGCGAAACGCCGATGGCCGCGGCGCTAAAGGGCTCCAAGCAGATAGGCTTCACCATCATCTCGCTGACCATCTCGCTGATCGCCGTGCTGATTCCGCTCCTGTTCATGGGCGACGTGGTGGGCCGGCTGTTCCGCGAATTCGCCGTCACCCTGGCGGTGTCCATCCTGATCTCGGCTTTCATCTCGCTGACGCTGACGCCGATGATGTGCGCGCGCCTGCTCAAACACGTGCCGGAAGACAAGCAAGGCCGCTTCTACCACGCCAGCGGCCGCTTCTTCGACCGGGTGATCGCCCGCTACGGCCGCATGCTGACCTGGGTGCTGGAGCGGCAGACGCTCACCCTGCTGGTGGCGCTGTCCACCGTGGCGCTGACCGCCGCGCTCTATCTGGCCATGCCCAAAGGCTTCTTTCCGCTGCAAGACACCGGCGCCATCCAGGGCGTCAGCGAGGCCTCGCAGTCCATCTCCTTCAGCGCCATGGCGCGCAAGCAGGAAGCGCTGGCGCAGCAGCTGCTCAAAGACCCGGCGGTGGACAGCCTGTCCTCCTTCATCGGCGTGGACGGCAATAACGCCGCGCTCAACAACGGCCGGCTGCTGATCAACCTCAAACCCAAGGAACAGCGCGACGATATCCGCACCGTGCTGAGCAGGCTGCAGCACCAGGCCGACACGGTGCCGGGCATGGCGCTCTATCTGCAGCCGGTGCAGGATCTGACCATAGATTCCCGCGTCAGCCGCACCCAGTACCAGTTCACGCTGCAAGCCACCAGCGCCGAGGACCTGTCCGCCTGGACGCCCAAACTGGTGGAAAAGCTGCGCCGGCTGCCGCAGCTGGCCGACGTGGCCAGCGACTTGCAAGACAAGGGCCTGCAAGCCTTCGTCAACATCAACCGCGACACCGCCGCGCGGCTGGGCGTCAGCACCGCCGCCATCGACAACGCGCTCTACGACGCCTTCGGCCAGCGGCTGATCTCCACCATTTTCACCCAGACCAACCAATACCGCGTGGTGCTGGAAGTGGACCCTCAGCACCAGCAAGACCCGCTGTCCCTGAAAAGCCTGTACGTGCCCACCGCCAACGGCGGCCCGGTGCCGCTGGACGCGGTGGCCAGCATAGAGGAGCGCCCCGCCGCGCTCGCCATCAACCACCTGGGGCAATTCCCCACCGCCACCGTATCCTTCAACCTGGCCCCCGGGGCCTCGCTGGGCGCGGCGGTGGACGCCATCCGCCAGGCCGAGGCCGAGCTGGGCCTGCCGGCCAGCATAGACACCAAGTTCCAGGACGCGGCACTGGCCTTCCAGGCCTCGCTGTCCAACACTCTGTGGCTGATCCTGGCCGCCATCGTCACCATGTACATCGTGCTGGGCGTGCTGTACGAAAGCTATATTCATCCCATCACGATTCTCTCCACCCTGCCCTCGGCCGGCATCGGCGCGTTGCTGGCTCTGCTCTTGTCCGGCAACGATCTGTCGGTGATCGCCATCATCGGCATCATTCTGTTGATCGGCATCGTCAAGAAAAACGCCATCATGATGATAGATTTCGCGCTGGAAGCCGAACGCGAACACGGCATGAGCCCGCGCGACGCCATCTACCAGGCCTGCCTGCTGCGCTTCCGCCCCATCCTGATGACCACCATGGCCGCGCTGCTGGGCGCGTTGCCGCTGATGCTGGGCGGCGGCATGGGCTCAGAGCTGCGCCAGCCGCTGGGCGTGGCCATGGTGGGCGGCCTGCTGCTCAGCCAAGTGCTCACCCTGTTCACCACCCCGGTGATCTACCTGGCCTTTGACAGGCTGGCGCGCCGCCTCCGCCGCAAGGTCAAGCCGGCACTGAGCGCCGAGGGCGAGGCATGATCCCCTCCGCCCCCTTCATCCGCCGCCCGGTGGCCACCACCCTGCTGACCCTGGCCATCCTGCTGGCCGGCTTGCTGGCTTTCAAGCTGCTGCCGGTGTCGCCGCTGCCGCAAGTGGATTTCCCCACCATCTCCGTCAGCGCGCGCCTGCCCGGCGCCAGCCCGGAAACCATGGCCGCCACCGTGGCCACTCCACTGGAACGAGCGCTGGGCCGCATCGCCGGCGTCACGGAAATGACCTCGTCCAGCTCGCTGGGGTCCACCCGCGTCACCTTGCAGTTTGAGCTGGACCGCGACATCGACGGCGCCGCGCGCGACGTGCAGGCCGCCATCAACGCCGCGCGCTCCCTGCTGCCCACCGGCATGCCGTCCAACCCCACCTACCGCAAGGTCAACCCCGCCGACGCGCCCATCATGATCATCGCGCTGACCTCGGACAGCCTGAGCCGCGGCCAAATGTACGACGCAGCCGACACCATCCTCGGCCAGAAGCTGGCCCAGGTGGAGGGCATAGGCGACGTCAACGTGGGCGGCGGCGCGCAGCCGGCGGTACGGGTGGAACTGAACCCGCGCCAGCTCAATCATTACGGCATCGGCATGGAAACCGTGCGCGCCGCCATCGCCGGCACCAACGCCAACCGGCCCAAGGGCTTTCTGGAAAACGACGAACGACACTGGCAGGTGCAGGCCAACGACCAAGCCACCAAGGCCAGCGACTACCTGCCGTTGATCGTCAGCTACAAAGACGGCGCCGCGGTGCGCATCGCCGACGTGGCCGAGGTCAAGGATTCCGTAGTGGACCTGCGCAACGCCGGCCTCCTGGGCCAGCAGCCGGCGGTGATGCTGATGCTGTTCCGCCAGCCCGGCGCCAACATCATCGAAACCATAGACCGGGTCAAGACGCTGCTGCCGCAGCTGCAAGCCTCCATCCCCGCCGCCATCAAGATGCAAGTGGTGATGGACCGCAGTCCCACCATCCGCGCCTCGCTGCGGGAAGTGGAGCGTTCGCTGCTGATCTCGGTGGCCCTGGTGATCCTGGTGGTCTTCCTGTTCCTGCGCAACGGCCGCGCCACCGCCATTCCCGCCATCACCGTGCCGGTATCGCTAGTGGGCGCCTTCGCCGTGATGTATCTGGCCGGTTTCTCTCTCAACAATCTCAGCCTGATGGCGCTGACCATCGCCACCGGCTTCGTCGTCGACGACACCATCGTGGTGCTGGAAAACATCGCCCGCCACATCGAAGACGGCATGAAACCGATGCAGGCCGCCTTGCGCGGCGCGCGCGAAGTCGGCTTCACCGTGCTGTCCATGAGCGTCTCGCTGATCGCCGTCTTCCTCCCCATCCTGCTGATGGGCGGCGTCATCGGCCGGCTGTTCCGCGAATTCGCCGTCACCCTGTCCGTGGCCATCCTGGTATCCCTGCTGGTCTCGCTGACCACCACGCCCATGCTCTGCGCGCGCTGGCTCAAACCGCGCGAAGAACGGCCGCCCGGTCGGCTGTTTCAATGGAGCGAGCGCGTCTTCGACGCCATGCTGGACGGCTACCGCCGCAGCCTGGATTGGGCCTTGCGCCACGGCCCGCTGATGATGCTGATCCTGGCCGCCACCATAGGCCTCAACGTCTACCTCTACCTGGCGGTGCCCAAGGGCTTCTTCCCGCAACAGGACACCGGGCGGCTCAACGGCATGATACGCGCGGACCAGAACATCTCCTTCCAGGCCATGCAGCAAAAGCTGCAGCGCTTCATCACCGTGGTGAGCCGTGACCCGGCGGTGGACACCGTGCTCGGCTTCACCGGCGGCGGCCAGCGCAACAGCGCCAATATGTTCGTCAGCCTCAAGCCGCTGAGCCAACGCAAGGAAAGCTCGGACCAAGTCATCGCCCGCCTGCGCAAAACCCTGGCGCGCGAACCCGGCGCCCAGCTCTTCCTGCAGGCGGTGCAGGACATCCGCATCGGCGGCCGCGCCAGCAACGCTCAGTACCAATACACCCTGCAAGGCGACGATCTGACCCAATTGCGCGAATGGACGCCCAAAGTCCAGCAAGCGCTGATGAAGCTGCCCATGTTGGCCGACGTCAACACCGACCAGGAAGTCAAAGGCCTGCAAACCACACTGGTCTTCGACCGCGACGCCATGGCGCGGCTGGGCCTGACCCAAGCCCAGGTTGACGCCGCGCTCAACGACGCCTTCGGCCAGCGCCAGGTCTCCACCATCTACAACGCGCTCAACCAATACCGCGTGGTGATGGAAGTGGCTCCGCAATACTGGCAAGGGCCGGACGGGTTGGACAGCATCTTCCTGCAAACGCCGGGAGGCCAGCCCACCCCGCTGTCCGCCGTCGCCCGCTGGGCGCCCGGCAACACCGCGCTGTCGGTCAACCACCAAAGCCAGTTCGCCGCCGCCACCGTCTCCTTCAACTTGCCGCCGGGCGCCGCGCTGTCCGACGCCACCGACGCCATCAACCAGGCGCTGGCCGGCGTCGGCCTGCCCAGCAGCATTCACGGCAGCTTCCAGGGCAGCGCCAAAACCTTCCAGGCCTCGCTGGACAGCCAGCCGCTGCTGATTCTGGCCGCGCTGATCGCCGTCTACATCGTGCTGGGCATGCTGTACGAAAGCGTGGTGCACCCGGTCACCATACTCTCCACCCTGCCCTCGGCCGGCGTCGGCGCCTTGCTCGCCATCATCGCCACCGGCGGCGAATTCAATGTCATCGCGCTGATAGGCGTGCTGCTGCTGATCGGCATCGTCAAAAAGAACGCCATCATGATGATAGACTTCGCGCTCAGCGCCGAGCGCGAAGAGGGACAAACGCCGGAACAGGCGATACGCCAGGCCTGCCTGCTGCGCTTCCGCCCCATCATGATGACCACGCTGGCCGCGCTGTTCGGCGCGCTCCCGCTTGCCCTGGGCCGCGGCGACGGCGCCGAGCTGCGCACCCCGCTGGGCATCTCCATCGTCGGCGGCCTGCTGCTCAGCCAGCTGCTGACCCTGTACACCACCCCCGTCGTTTACCTGTATCTGGACCGCTTCCGGCTGTGGTGCCGCCGCTGGCGGCCCGCGCGCGCCGCGCTGAACCGTGGAGCCGAGGAATGAAACCCATGAAAACACTAAGCCTTACGCTGGCCTGCGCGCTGCTGTTGGCCGGCTGCGCGCTGGGCCCGGACTACGCCAAACCCAAGCTGGACGTGCCGGCGGTCTATAAAGAAGGGGGCTCCGAAGAACCGTCGCGAGCCGATCGAGAGCAAGGCGCCCCCGTTAGACATTGGGGCGCAGCGACCGAGATAGTACAAACAGTACAGCGAGGGAGCGAGCACGGAGCAACGCAGCTATCGGACGGCGCAGCAGGTTTTTCGCGGCCCCCGGAGGATGGCCGCTGGAAAAGCGCCCAACCGCAAGATGCCCTTCCTCGCGGCGACTGGTGGCGCATCTACCAAGACCCGCGGCTGGACCAACTGATGGACACCCTGAACCGGCAAAGCCCCGGCATCGCCCAGGCCGAAGCCCAATACCGCCAGGCCCAGGCGCTCCTGAAACAGGCCGAAGCCGGGCTATTCCCCAGCCTGGGCCTCAACGCCGGCCAAAGCCGCGGCGTCAGTTCCCCCGGCCAAGCCACTTCCACCAGCTACAATCTGAGCGCCAACGCCAGCTGGGAACTAGACCTGTGGGGCGGCCTGCGCCGTTCGGTAGAAGCCGGTTCCGCCAAAGCCCAAGCCAGCGCCGCGCAACTGGCGGCGATACGCCTCAGCACCCAGGCGCAGCTGGCCACCGCCTATCTGCAAATCAGCGTAGCCGACCTGCAACTGCGGCAACTACAGGCCAATGAACAAGCGCTGGCGGAAACGCTGAAGTTGACCCGCAATCAATATCAGGCCGGCATTGTTTCCGACGCCAACGTGGCCCAGGCCGAAAGCCAATGGCAAAGCGCCCAGGCGCAGCGGGCGGACAAGCAACTGACCCGCGCCCAGCTGGAACATGCCATCGCCGCCGCGCTGGGGCAAGCGCCGGCCAGCTTCAGCCTGCCGGCGGCCGGCGCCGAACCGCGCTTGCCCAGCATCCCCGCCGGCCTGCCCTCGCAGTTGCTGGAGCGCCGCCCGGACATCGCCGCCGCGGAACGCGCGGTGGCGCAGGCCAACGCCCAAATCGGCGTGGCCCAGGCCGCCTTCTTCCCCACCCTCACCCTGTCCGCCAGCGGCGGCTACCGCGGCGCCAGCTTCGCGGACTGGGTCAGCCTGCCCAACCGCGTCTGGTCGCTGGGCCCGGCGCTGGCGCTCAGCCTGTTCGACGCCGGCCTGCGCAGCGCCCAGAAAGAACAAGCCATCGCCGCCTACGACGCCAGCGTGGCCGGCTACCGCCTGGCCGTGCTGTCCGCCTTCCAGAGCGTGGAAGACAATCTGGCCGCGCAAAGGCTGCTGGGCGAGGAAGCCGCCTCGCAACAGGCCGCGCTGGATGCCGCCCGGCGCGCGGAAACCATCGCGCTGAACCAGTACCGCGCCGGCACCGTCAGCTATCTCAATGTGCTGAGCGCGCAAAGCGGCCGCATCAACGCGGAAACCACGCTGTGGAACGTGAAGAACCGGCAATACGCCGGCAGCGTGGCGCTGATCGCCGCGCTAGGCGGCGGCTGGCAGGAGACGACGCCGGCCCAGTAGCACGCAGCCACACGCAGGGCGGGAGGAGCCGTAGGCAATACCCCCCAGCGGTTTCTGGGCTTCGCCTGCTCCAGCAGCGCGCCGTTTCACCGTGGGTCGCGAGATTGCAAGATCAGCCCGCGCCCTCCCTCTCACACGGCATGGTTCAAGGCCGTGGCCGCCTCCTCGCAAAGATTGTCCAGCACACCGGGCTAGTCCTCCATCGCCCAACGCGCAAGCGGCTCAAGCCGGCAATGAACTCGCCGCCTCCAAAACCTGTTTACGATCCGTTACGCGTCGCCGATACAGCGTTGAAAACGGGTTCTAACTCCCCCGCCTCAACCCCCGGCCCGCCTCATAAAGTTACACAAGTTACAGTTTGCGCGATTTACAGCCCAAGCCTTCGCCATCAGGATAGCGCCATACTTTCTAACCAGGCAGAAGGACCAAAACCATGTTCAAGCATCTGATTTTATTCGCATCGCTGGCCGCGCCGCTAACCCAGGCCGTCGCAGCCGATCCGCTCGCCGTCGCCGCCGACAAGCTGGCCAAACTGGAACGCGACTTTGGCGGCAGCATCGGCGTCTACGCCATCGACACCGGCTCCGGCGCCACCGTGGCCAACCGTCCCAACGAACGCTTTCCCATGTGCAGCTCTTTCAAAGGCTTTCTGGCGGCGGGAGTGCTGGCGCAAAGCCAAGACAAACCCAGCCTGCTGGACAAACGCATCCGCTACAGCAAGACGGCTCTGCCTAATTGGTCCCCGATTACCACCAAACACCAAGCAAGCGGCATGACCGTGGCCGAACTCAACGCCGCCTCCGTGCAATACAGCGACAACGGCGCGGCCAACCTGCTGCTCAAGGAAATCAACGGCCCCGCCGCGCTGACCGCCTTCATGCGCTCCATCGGCGACGCCAGCTTCCGCCTGGATCGTCGGGAGCCGGAACTGAACTCCGCCATCCCCGGCGACCCGCGCGACACCTCCACCCCCAAAGCGGTGGCGGAAAGCGCGCAAAAACTGGCGCTGGGCAAGGCGCTGCCGGAACCGCAACGCCAACAGCTGGCGGACTGGCTGAAGGGCAACACCACCGGCAACGCCAGAATCCGCGCCGCGGTGCCGGCCGGCTGGGAAGTGGGAGACAAAACCGGCACTTGCGGCGTCTACGGCACCGCCAACGACTTCGCGGTGATCTGGCCGCCCAAGCGCGCGCCCATCGTGCTGGCGGTCTACACCAAGCACGCCAAGAAAGAAGCCAAGCACAGCGACGAAGTGATCGCCGCCGCGGCGCGGGCGGCGCTGGAAGCCTTTAACGTGAAGAAATAAGATGGGAACAGGCGCGGCCGCAGGGCCGCGCCTCACCCGCGCAAACGGCCGCTAACGCCGCCGGGCGGGTTCAAGCTCCATTCGCTGATCAGCACCATGCCGTCGGCGGCGGCCACCAAGAGGCTCAGCGCATTGGACAAAATCAAGGCCCCCGGCGGGTAGGCGTGGCTCTCGCGCCAGGCTTGCGCGCGGTGCACGTGCACGGTGACGCCGTTGACCGTGGCCATGCATTCGAAATCGCCAAAGGCCCGGACGCGGCGCATGATGTCTTCCACCGACAGATTGAAATCCAGCATCCTCTCTTCGTCCCTCCACAGCGGCCAGTAGCTGCTGCCCTCTCCTTGCGGCTGCGCCTGCTCCCACAAAGAAGCGAAGTCGCCGGCCACCCGCCCGGCCAGCCGGTACAGCGCCAGTTGCAGTTTCGCGTCCAGCGATTCATGGGTTTCGTCCGGCCTCAGCGCGAACTGCTCCTGCGCCAGCACATCGCCCGCGTCCATTTCCCGAGTCAATTGGTGGCAGCTGCAGCCCCATTGCCGATGACCGTCCAAAATCGCCCTCACCATGGGGTAAGGCCCGCGGCCGATGGGCAGCGGCGACGGATGGAAGTTGACCGCGTAATTCAGATAAGGCTCCCAGTCCGGCACCCGCCAGTTGTAACTGGCCACCAGCAAGGCTTCGCAGTCCTGCTCGGCCAGCTCCAGCAAATCGCGTTCGCGCATCCGCGACAATTGCACCGGCACGCCCAAGCGCTCCGCCGCCTCCAATGACTCTTTGTGGTGATGCATGCGATGGTCCACCGGGGTGCAGAACAGCTTCAACGGCTGCCAGCCGGCATGCAGGAAGACGTCCAGCACCGGCTTGAAGCGATCGGACAAGGTAATGGCAAAACGCATGGCGGTATCCCGGCGATTTAGAGGGCTGATTTGTTTATATCAAGACCATCCATACCCAGCAGGACACCTAATGGAAATTAACAGAATCTCGCCTGCCCACTGGCACGCCGCTTGCATCTACCCGCTAGCCAAACCCTTGTTTTGACGCGATAACAGGCTAAACCCGCCGCCTTGCGGCAATCCTGTCCGCCACAGCGGCATGGATTGCCGGCCGTGCCGGCAAACATCGAAACCGGGGCGACGAATGGGAGTCGAGCTGCTCCGTGAAGCTCACGACCGACACTCCACCATAGACTTTGCGGGAGATTATCCATGTCAGTCAGCAACACAAGCGGCATCGACGCCAGCGGCAACGCCTGGCAACAACGGCGGGCCGTTCACCAGCAGCGCCACCAAGATTTCCTGGCCATGATCAACGATGTGCGGCAAGGCAATCTCAGCGGCGCGCAGCAGGCGCTCGCCAGCCTGCAGTCCAACTTGCCCAACGCGAGCGCAGCCAGCGGCACCGGCGCGAAGAGCGGCAGCGCCCAGGATTTCGCCAGCCTGATCAATTCCATGCAGACCGACGGCAGCGTCGCCAGCGCCGGCAGCAGTTCAAGCACTAGCTCCGCCAGCGCCGGCAACGATATGACCCTGCTGTTCAACCAGATGCTGAGCCAGTTGCAGATGAGCAGCCTCGGCGGCGCCAGCGACGGCGATACCGACGACGCGCTGAGCGCGCTGACCGGCGCCTCGGCGGCCACTTTGCCCAGCGCGCTGTTCAGCAATCTGGGGCAGGACCTGAGCAGCAGCAACCTCAGCCAGGCGCGACAGGGTTACCAGCAATTGCAGCAGGACTTGCAGGCCAACTCGCAACAGAGCCAGCCCGCTCATCATCGCCACCATCATCATCATGGCGGCGGCCAGGTTCAGGCTGCGCTGAATGCCTACCAGGCTAATAGCAGCGCTTGCTGAGCCCGCCATCGTCCCAGGCCCGGCCCTGCGCCGGGCCTGTTTCATTGACTCTTGCGCACACTGATATGAAAGTTCACTCCACTTCCTTCCAGCCGTCCATCCCCGCTCAAGCGACGACCGCGTCAGCAGATGCCGCCTTCGCCCCCTCCGCGACCGCGCCGGCCACTCCTGAGCCGGCTCAACAGCCGGCGCAGGCTGACCGCCCCCGCCTGGACATGGCCACGCTGGTACGGCTGCTGCTGATGCAAATGCAGCTCAAGCTCAGCCAGCCCGGCGACGCCGCCGAAGACACCCTCAAGCTGGCCACCGGACAAGATGCGCTAGCGTCCTCGTCCGGCTCGCTGATCGACGATATCAGCCAGACCGCCGCCGCCGACGCGCAAGCCGCCGCCGTCCAGACCGGCGACGAGGCCATGCCGCAAACCGCCGCGTCCAGCGCGGCCCTGCAGGCCTACGCCGGTACCGAAGCCGCGCCCGGCAAGCCGCTGGCCAGCGCCTGAGCGCGCGCCTGTACCTCTATCTACGCCACTGTGCTAACCTGCCTTATTGGCGGCGGAGCCCCGTCCGCGCTTTGGCGCGCACGGCTCCCCGCCCGACCGCCGGCCCGGCAACGGGCCGATTGTTCACGCAGAATCTGGCGCGCCAATGAAATTGCACTTCACCAAAATGCACGGCCTCGGCAACGACTTCATGGTTGTCGACGGCGTGAGTCAAACCGTCCCCTTGAACGCGGAACGTATCCGTCAGTTGGGCGATCGCCACTTCGGCATCGGCTTCGATCAGTTATTGCTGGTGGAGCCTCCGCACTCTCCGGACAACGATTTTCGCTACCGCATCTTCAATAACGACGGCGGCGAGGTGGAGCAATGCGGCAACGGCGCGCGCTGCTTCGCCAAGTTCGTGTCCGACCTCGGCCTGACCGCCAAATCACGAATCCGGGTGGAAACCGCCAAGGGCGTGATCGCGCCGGAATACCTGGGAGACGGTCAGGCGCGGGTGGACATGGGCCGGCCGCGATTCGCTCCGGACGAGATTCCGTTCCAGGCCGAGCGCGAGGCGGTGTGCCATGATTTGCAAGTCGAGGATGCGACCTTGTCGGTCAGCGTGGTGTCGATGGGGAACCCCCACGCGGTGCAAGTAGTCGCAGATGTAGCCTTGGCTCCCGTGACACGCCTCGGCGCGGCCATCGAAAACCATCCCCGCTTTCCGGAACGGGTCAACGCCGGCTTCATGCAGGTGGTGGCACGCGATGAAATCCGCCTGCGCGTGTTCGAACGCGGCGCCGGCGAAACGCTGGCCTGCGGCACCGGCGCCTGCGCGGCGGTGGTGGCCGGCATCCGCCGCGGGCTGCTGGACCGGCGTGTGCGGGTGCACACCCGCGGCGGTGAACTGACGGTGGAATGGCCGGCCGACGCCGCCGCGGTGACCATGACCGGCCCCGCCGTCACCGTATTCCAGGGCGAAATCGAGATTTAACGGCCCGCCGTCGGCGCAAGACGGCAGCGGGCGCGCAACAACAACACAGCCGTAAGGGGGTTATGAATTATGCAGACAGATGATGTGCTGGCGTTTTTGGACCAACACCCGGACTTTCTCGCTCATCACGCCGAAAGGCTTGGCCTGAAGCCGAGCGGCGCGCCGCAGGACCGCGTGGTGGTTTCGTTGGCGGAACGCCAAATGCTGGACTTGAAGGACCGCAACCGGCAGTTGGAGTCCCGCTTGCAGCAATTGATCCGCCACAGCGAAGCCAACGACCGCATCATCGCCAGCGCTCATCAACTGGGGCTGACGCTGCAGGCCTGCCTGAGTCTGCAAGACGTGCTGAACGCGCTGCCCGCCTGCTTCGCCGAGCATTTCAAGCTGAAGCGCGTAGCCTTGCGGCTGTGGCATCCGGCGGCGGAATCCGCCGGCCCAGCCTACGACGCCCGCAGCGAGGTGGCCGCGTTGGCGCGCAATCTCTCCGCGCCCTATTGCGGCCCCTACGTCAACGACGATGTGCTGGCCTGGTTCCCCGCCGCACCCGTGCTGCAGTCCTTCGCCCAACTGGCGCTGCGCGATGGCAAGGGCCAGGCCTTTGGCCTGCTGGCCCTGGCGTCGGACGATCCGCAACGCTTCACCTTCGACATGCACACCCACTACCTGGCCCAGATAGGCGAGCAAGTGTCCGCCGCGCTGACTCGCGTGCTGGAGGCTCAATGACGGCGACGCCCACTGGTTGGTTCCTGCTCGCCTTGGTCGCGCTGTTCTATCTGCACATTCTGTGGCGGCTGATCGCCAGCCGCGACGGCATCGCTCAGCTGTGCTTCGCGTCGTCTTTCTTCATCCTGGCGCTGATCTTCCGCGCGGACCCTTTCCTCACCGCGCTGTCGCCGGTGCTGCTCCCCTTCTGTTACGCCTACGCCTGGCTGGGCATCGCGGCCGTGCTATGGTCCGCCAGCAGCCTGAAAGTCAGCCGGCTTGGCCTGGCCTTCCCCGAACGCCAGCCGCAGCTGGCGGCGCTGATGGCCAGCCAGCTCAGCCTGCATCTTGGCATCGTCGCGTTTTCGCGGCTGCTGGATTGGCGGCCGCTGCTGTCCTACCTGATGGCCCCGCCGCTGATCATGGTCGTCAGCTACGCCGGTTACCGCGCGCTGTTGTTCGTGATGCGCCGTCAGCCGGAAGCGCGCCTGCCCTGGACGGTGTTCGGCGGCATGACCGTGATCAGCCCCTTGTTGGTGATGTGGCTGTCCGACTGGCTGGCCCCCATCGTCCTGGGCCTGACCTGAACGGTGCCGCCGGCATGAAAAAACCCGAGTCCTTCGACTCGGGTTTTTTTTTGACGCCGGACACGGGTTCCGGCGCTTTATCGAATCCGCTTACTTCTTGCCGGCTTCGATGGCAATGGTCAATTGCAGATCGTCGCCCACCGCCGGCGCGTAAGCGCCAACGCCGAACTCGCTGCGCTTGATGGTGGCGGTAGCGTCAGCGCCGCACCACGGCTTCTTGGCCATCGGATGGGAATCCACGCACTTGAAGTTGGTCACGGTCAGCGTCACCGGCTTGGTCACGCCGTGCAGGCTCAGTTGGCCGTCCACCGCCGCCAGCTTGTCGCCGTTGAAGGTGAACTTGTCGGATTTGAACGTGATGGTGGGGTACTTTTCAACGTCCAGGAAATCCGGGCTGGCGATGTGCTTGTCGCGCGCCGCCCAGCCGCTGTCGTGGCTGGCGGTCTTGATCACGATGTCCACCGAGCCGGTTTTCTTGGCCTGGTCCAGCACCACGGTGCCCTTGGTGTCGTTGAAGCGGCCGCTCAGCGTAGAAAAGCCCAGGTGGCTCAGCGAGTAGCCGGCATGGGTGTGCGAGCTGTCCACTTCGTAAGTGACCGGGGCGGCTTGCGCGCTGCCCAGCACACCCAACGTCATCACGGCGGCAAACAGAGTTTTCATTTTGGTCGTCACGTCGGTTTTCTCCAGGGTAAGGAAAGGCAAGATCACTTGCCGGTCAGAACGAATTTGTATTTGACGGTCACCAGGTCGGCGATCGCTTCGGTGTCGTCCCAAGCGCCGTCGCCCACTTTGAATTGCAGACGGTTCAGCGGGAAGCTGCCTTGCAGCGTGGTCTCATTCCCTGCGCTGGCGGCGGTGAAGGTGGACACCACCTCGCGGCCAATGCCCTTCAGGTTCAAGGTGCCTCGGGTTTCGAACTTGCCGCCGCCCAAGGCCTTGACTGATTTTGCGGTGAAAGTCGCCTTGGGCAGGCTGGCGATATTGAAGAAGGACGCGCCGCGCACAGTGGTATTGCCGTCGGCGCTGCCCACGTCCACGCTGCCCAGATCCACGGTGAACACCGCCTTGGTGGCTTCCGGCTTGGCCGCGTCAAAGCTGACGTTGGCGGCGAAACTCTTGAAGCGGCCTTCGGTCGGCACGTTCATTTGCTTGAAGGTAAAGCCCAACGTGCTCTTGGCCGCGTTCAGGGTTTGCGCGGCCTGAGCCGGCGCCATGGCCAGCGCCACGGCGGCGCTCAGGGTGAGAGAAGTCAGAAATTTCATGCTTGAGGATCTCCTTTGCGACAGGACGGCAGCATCCGCGCCAGCGTGGCGTCGCGATCGATAAAGTGATGTTTCAAGGCCGCCAGCGCGTGCAGGCCGACGATGGCGACGATGGCGTACGCCATCAGCGCGTGGCTCCAGCCCAGCACATGGCCCAGCGCCTCGTTCTTTTCCACCAGGTCCGGCAATTGCACCAGGTTGAACCACACAACCGGGTAGCCTTTGGCGGAGCTCATCAGCCAGCCCACCAGCGGCATCGCCAGCATCAAGGCGTACAACAACAAATGAATCAGCCCGGCGGCTTTAAGCTGCCAGGCCGGCTGCCCCGGCAAAGGCGCCGGCGCGCCGCGGCGGGCGCGCCAGATCAGGCGCAGCACGGCCAGCGCCAGCACGCTGATGCCCACCCATTTGTGCCAGGCGATCAAAGAGGCTTTCAGTTTGAAGCTGGCCGGCGATGTGATCTGCATGCTGTTGAAGTACCAGCCCATGATCAGGGCGGCAATGATCAACAGCGCAATCAGCCAGTGCAAAGCAATCTGTGTGGGACTGTAGCGTTGCATCGAATTCCTTATTACAAATGAGCGGCAAATTAAAACCTGTCATGCCTGTTAATCATAAAAGCGCGGCCATTGCCGTCATAGCGAAATTATTAGCGCAAAAGATTCAAATTTTCTGAACAACCGCCAGGCAACGCAATGGCAGTTGATATTGGGAATCACTATGAATAACAAACGACGGCAAGGTTCCCGTATGCGATATAAAACAAAAAACCGCCAGGGGCAAAGCCCGCCGGCGGTTTCTAGCCTGTCTCAAACGCCGGTTAACGGCTCTTGACGAAAGGTATGCCTATCGCTTTGGGCGCCACCGCCCGGCCAACGAAGCCCGCCAGCAGCAACACAGTCAACACATAGGGGATGACCGCGATCGCTTGCGACGGGATCTGGCCGATGCCTGGCAGCGCCACGCCTTCCAGGCGGATCTGGATGGCGTCGGCAAAAGCGAACACCAGGCAGCCCAGCACCGCCGGCAGCGGTTTCCACTTGCCGAAGATCAGCGCGGCCAGCGCCAGGAAGCCCTTGCCCGCGGTCATTTCCTTGATGAAGCTGCCGGTCTGGTACACGGACAGGTAGGTGCCGGCGATGCCGCACAGCACGCCGCCCCAGAACAAGGCGGTGTAGCGCACCTTGGCCACGGAGATGCCGGCGGTGTCCGCCGCGTGCGGGTTTTCCCCCACCGCGCGCAGACGCAGACCAAAGCGGCTCTTGTACAGCACCCAGGTCACCAGCGGCACAATCAAGAACAAGGTCAGATACACCAGGATGCTATGGCCGGACAGCAGCTTGCTGTACAGCTGGCCCAGCAGCGGCACGTCGCGCAGCTCATGGGCGAACGGCAGCGCGATCTCGTGGAAACGCCCCTCGTCCGGCAGCTGCGGGGTATTGCCGCCCTGCTGGAACCAGGCCAGGCCCAACACCGGGGTGATGCCGGAGGCGACGGTGTTGAGCGCCATGCCGGAAATCAGCTGGTTGCCGTTGTAGGTGACGGATACGAAGGCGTGGATCATCGCCATCGCCACCGAGGCGGCAATGCCGCAGGCCATGCCTATCCACGGGTTCTGGGTGGCAAAAGCCGCCGCCGCGGCGGCGAAAGCCGCCACCAGCATCTTGCCTTCCAGGCTGATATCCACCACGCCGGAGCGCTCGGAGAACATGCCGGCCATCGCGGCCAGGATCAACGGTGTGGCCACGCGCAGCGTGGAATCGAGCAGACTGAAGAAGATTTCCATTATTTGTCGTCCTTGCGCTTGAACAGGCCGGCGATGAACGGCTCGAACAGGTTTTCCAGCGCGCCGCAGAACAGGATGATCAGGCCCTGAATGAAGATGATCATCTCGCGGGTGATCATCGGCTTCTCGAAGGACAGATCGGAGCCGCCCTGGGTCAAGGCGCCAAACAACAGCGCGGACAAGATAATGCCCACTGGGTGGTTTCGGCCCATCAGCGCCACGGCGATGCCGACGAAACCGACGCCGTTGGTGAACATCACATTCATCCGGTGGGCGGAGCCCATCAGCTCGTTGACCGCGGCCAGACCGGACAGCGCGCCGGACACGCACATGGCGATGATGATGACGCGGCTGACGCTCATGCCGGCGTAGCGGGCGGCCGGTTCGCTGGTGCCCACGGTGCGCAGTTCGAAGCCCCAGCGGCTATGCCACACCACCAGGTAGAACAGCGCGGCGGCCAGCAAGGACATCACGAAAGTCAGGTTCAGCGGCGAGGTGGGAATCTCCACGCCAAAGCGCGCCACCAGCTCATGGATGGCGGGAATCCAGGCCGCCTGGCCGAATTCGCGCGTGGTCGGGTTCTGGGAACCGGCTTCGATCAAATGATGGCTGATCAGGTACAACATCAAGGAGTAAGCAATGAAGTTGAACATGATGGTGGTCACCACGATGTGGCTGCCCCGCTTGGCCTGCAGCCAGCCCGGCACAAATGCCCAGGCCGCGCCGAAGCCCATCGCCGCCAGAATGGCCAGCGGCACCAGCACCGCCGGCGGCAGGCTGTGGTCGAAGCCCAGCACCACCAGAGTGACGCCCAGGCCGGCCAGGTAGGTCTGGCCCTCGCCGCCGATGTTGAACAGACCGGCGTGGAAGGCGGTGGCCACCGCCAGGCCGGTGAAGATGAAGCCGGTGGTGTAGAACAGGGTGTAGCCTATGCCCTCGCCGTAGCCGAAAGCGCCGTTGATCAGCAGCTTCAGGCATTCCCAAGGGTCTTCGCCTATCAACCAGGTGACCAGGCCCGTTACCAGCAAGGCCGCCAATAGATTAAGCGCCGGCAGCACCGTTAGCTGCGCCCAGCGCGGCAAGGTGGAAGGTTGTCCGAATTTCAATGCTTGTGCCCCCCCATCAGCAGGCCCAGCGAAATGGTGTCGGCGTCCTTGGCCGCCACTTCGCCGGTGATCTGTCCGCCGGCCATGACCAGGATGCGGTCGGCCAGCGCCAGGATTTCTTCTAGTTCAACCGAGACCAGCAAAATGGCCTTGCCCTCGTCGCGCAGTTCCACCAGCCGCTTGTGAATGAATTCAATCGCGCCGATGTCCACGCCGCGCGTCGGCTGGCCGATCAGCAGCAGGTCGGGGTTGGCGTGGATTTCACGCGCCAGCACCACTTTCTGCTGGTTGCCGCCGGAAAGCAGGCCCACGCGCAGCAGCGGGTTGCCCGGACGAATATCGAATTGCTGGATGAAGTCCCGAGTGCGCGCCAACAGCCGCTTGCGCGAATACCACGGGCCGCGGCCCAGGCCGGTTTCGCCGTGATAGCCGAGGATGGCGTTTTCATAGCTGGAGAAAGCCTTGACCAGGCCTTCGCGCGAGCGGTCTTCCGGTACGTGGGCAATGCCCAGCCTGCGGTAAAGCGCGGCGCGCGGCTGAGCCCCGCAACGGCGGCGCAGCAAATCCTCGCCCTTGTAGGCCATCTCGCCGGCGCTAGGCTCTTGCATGCCGGCCAGCACTTCCAATAGCTCGGATTGGCCGTTGCCGGACACGCCGGCAATGCCCACGATCTCTCCGGCCCGCACTTCAAAATTCAGTTGATCCAGCAGCTTGACCCCGCGCGCGTCGGTCAGGCACAGATTCTTGACGCTGAGCACCGCCGCGCCCGGCTCGCGCTCGGCCTTGTCCACTTTCAGGCTGACCTTGCGGCCCACCATCAGGTCCGCCAGCTTTTCCTTGTCCACGTCGCAGGTGGCGACGTTGGCCACCACGGTGCCGGCGCGCATCACGCTGACGCCGTCGGTGATGTCCATCACCTCCCGCAGCTTGTGGGTGATCAGGATCACGGTCTTGCCCTGCGCCTTCAGCGAACGCAGGATGTGGAACAGATGGTCCGCCTCCTGCGGCGTCAGCACCGCGGTGGGCTCGTCCAGGATCAGCACGTCGGCGCCGCGGTACAAAGCCTTGAGGATTTCCACCCTTTGCTGCAGGCCCACGCCCAGATCGCCCACCAGCGCGTCCGGATCCACCTCCAGCGAGTAATTGCGGTTGAGCTCTTTCAGATGCTCGCGGGCCTCGTCCAGCCCTTTTTTCAGCACCAGGCCGCCTTCGGCGCCCAGTACGATGTTCTCCAGCACGGTAAAGGTGTCCACCAGCATGAAATGCTGATGCACCATGCCGATTCCCAGCTCAATGGCTTCCTGGCTGTTGCGGATCGGCGCTTCCTTGCCGTTCACCCGGATGGCGCCGCTGTCGGCCTGGTAATAGCCGTACAGAATGCTCATCAACGTGGATTTACCGGCCCCGTTTTCGCCGATGACGCCATGGACAGTGCCCTTGGCGATTTTCATCGAGACGTCGCGGTTGGCTTTGACGGCACCAAAACTCTTGTTGATGCCCGCCAGCTCAATGGCAAACTCGGTCATGCTTATTCATATTCCCTGGTTAGGGTCAGTCTGATTCCGCTCCGGCATGAACAAACAGGCACGATGAAGTTCATCGTGCCTGCGTCCCCGAAACGGATCAGGGAAAACTCAACTCAGCTTATTGCACCGGGCAGCTGTTGTTGGCGCGGTAATCCACCACCTTGATCTTGCCGCCGATGATGTCCGCCTTGGCGGCGTTGATCTTCTTCTCCATCGCCGGAGTGATCACTTTGCGGTTGTTGGCGTCCAGCGCCCAATCCACGCCGGCTTCCTTCAGGCCCAGAATCTTGACTTCCGGCTTCCAGGAGCCGTTCTTGGCGTCCTTGAAGGTGTTGAACACCGCCACATCCACGCGCTTGACCATGGAAGTCAGCACCGAACCCGGGTACAGGTGGTTCTGGTTGCTGTCCACGCCGATGGAGTACTTGCCGGCGGCCTTGGCGGCTTGCAGCACGCCCAGGCCGGTGCCGCCGGCCGCGGCGAACACCACGTCCACGCCGCGGTCGAACTGGCTCTTGGCCAGCTCAGTGCCGCGCGCCGGGTCGTTAAAGGCCTGCGGAGTGGTGCCGGTCATGTTCTGGATCACGCTGGCGTTCTTGTTGGTGAACTTGACGCCCTGCACATAGCCACAGCCGAAGGCGCGGATCAGCGGCACGTCCATGCCGCCGACAAAGCCCACCTTGCCGCTCTTGGACGCCATCGCCGCGGCCACGCCGGTCAGGAAGGCGCCTTCCTGTTCCTTGAACACAATGCTCTGCACATTGGAACCTTTGGCCACCGCGTCGATCAGAGTGAACTTGACCTTGGGGAATTCCTTGGCAACGGTTTCCACCGCCTGGGTGAAGGAGAAGCCGATCGCCACCACGATGTCGGCGTCGCGGCGCGCCATATTGCGCAGCAGCTGCTCTTTCTGGGCTTCGGACGCGATCTGACCGTCGCGGTAGTTGATCTTGAATTCCTTCTTGAAACGCTCGGCGCCGTTGTACGCGGATTCGTTGAAGCTCTTGTCAAACTTGCCTGCCATGTCGTAAACCACGGCGGGCGAGAACTCTTTGGCGAAGGCGGAGGTGGACAGCACCGCTGCCGCTACGGCAAAGCTCATTCGTTTCAGCTGGATTTTCATCTCTATGACTCTATGGAGTTTGTTGGTCAACCCGCACGCCGATCACCCCCTGTGGTTCCCGTGCCGTGCAGCGAAGCAAAGCGTCCGCCAGCCCCTCGTCATGTAGCGTCGCAACTACACGCCAGGTTGCGCGGATGCGGTCCTGCCGCAATCCCGTGGCAAACGGGATAGCAATCGGCACAGACGCCGCCCTGTCATTCTTGTTTGAGCGCGCCGAATTGTAATGACGCACCCATGGACTGTAAACAACTTCCTCTCTACTTTGAAATATCATGTCGCAACGAAAGCCGGCAAAGCCCGAGCCCGCGCACAAAAACGCCAACAGCATGCCAAAACCTTGTTGTTTTCGCGTAATCGAAGCGTAAGACATAAAACTACAGCACAGCGGCATCGCCCGCCTTCCAAAGCGGCCCGCCAGCGCCTACAATGCCGGCCTCCCCACCCGTTTCCACCCGCTCCATGCTGCCCATTCTCTACCGCGACGACCGCCTGATCGCCATCCATAAGCCCTCCGGCCTGCTGGTGCACCGCACCGCGCTGGACCGCAACGAAACCCGCTTCGCCGTACAGCTGCTGCGCGACCAGATCGGCCAGCGGGTCTACCCAGTACACAGGCTGGACAAGGGCACCTCCGGCGCGCTGCTGTTCGCGCTGGACAAGGACATGTGCCGGGAAATGAGCTGGCAGTTCGAACGCCAGCAGGTGGACAAGCGCTATATCGCCGTGGTCCGCGGCCACACCGACGACGCCGGCCATATCGACTACCCGCTCAGCCGGCGCCCGGACGACCTGGAATGGATAGGTGAGACCGTGGACACCGCGCCGCAAGCCGCCGTCACCGACTACCGCACGCTGGCGCGCATCGAGCTGCCGATCGAGGTGGAACGCTACCCCAGCAGCCGCTACAGCCTGCTGGAGCTGACGCCTCACACCGGCCGCCGCCACCAGCTGCGCCGTCATCTGAAGCACATCGCCCACCCCATCATCGGCGACGCCACCCACGGCAAGGGCCGGCACAACCGCATGTTCGCCGAGCATTTCGGCAGCCGGCGCCTGCTGCTGGCCTGCGTCGCCATGCAACTGAGCCACCCGGACAGCGGCCAGCCGCTCTTGCTGCAAGCGCCGCCGGCGGACGACTTCATGCAGCTGGCGGAACAGCTGGGCTGGCGCGCCGCGCTGGAGGACGCGCTGCGCGGCCACGCCGAATCCGGTACAATCCGCGGCTGACAAACGCCATATCCCGCCGCCATGCTCAGTTACCGCCACGCCTTTCACGCCGGCAACCACGCCGATGTGCTCAAGCATCTGATCCAGATCGAACTCCTGAACTACCTGGGCCAGAAAGCCAAGCCCTATTGGTATATCGACACCCATGCCGGCGCCGGCGCTTACTCGCTGGTGGAAGGCTACGCCACCAAGAACGCCGAATTCGAATCCGGCATCGCCCGGCTGTGGCGGCGCGACGATCTGCCGGAAGCGGTCGCCAACTACGTCGAGGTAGTGCGCAGCCTGAACGCCGACGGCGAACTCAAGCTCTACCCCGGCTCGCCCTGGTGCGCGGCGGAAGTGATGCCGGCCAGCGACAAGCTGCGCCTGTTCGAGCTGCACCCCACCGACCACCAGTTGCTGGCCGACACCTTTTCCGACGCCGGCCGCCGCGTGCAAATCCAGCAGGCCAACGGCTTCGAGGCGATCAAGGCGATTCTGCCGCCACCGCCGCGCCGCGCGCTGGTGCTGATCGACCCGCCCTACGAGGACAAACGCGACTACCAGCACGTGATCACCGCTCTGAAAGAAAGCCTCAAGCGCTTCGCCACCGGGGTCTACGCCGTCTGGTATCCCTGCCTGCAGCGCGCGGAGATGAAGGAACTGCCCAAGGAAATGAAGAAGCTGGGCGCCAAGAACTGGCTGCGCGCCGAATTGCATGTGCAAAAGCCGTCCAGCGACGGCTTCGGCATGCACGGCAGCGGCATGTTCATCCTCAACGCGCCGTGGACGCTGCCGCAGACGCTGCGCGAAGTGCTGCCCTACCTCGCCCAGCATCTGGCGCAAGACGCCGGCGCCAGCTATGTGCTGGAAACCGGCGGCGACCTTTAAGCCCCACCGAGAATCCATCGATGGCAAAACTCTTTTTCCGCTACGCCGCGATGAACAGCGGCAAAAGCACCCAGTTGCTGCAAATCGCCAACAACTACGAATCCATGGGCAAGACCGTGGCTCTGTTCACCAGCGCCATGGACGACCGTTACGGCTTCGGCAAAATCACCTCGCGCCTTAATCTGCAGCGCGACGCCCGCACCTTCTCGCCGGAACTGAACTTCCTGGCCGAGGACTTCGGACAGACCGCCTGCATCTTGATAGACGAAGCCCAGTTCATAACGCCGGAACAAGTGCATCAGCTGCACGAGCTGGCTCACACTCGCAACATTCCGGTGATCTGCTTTGGCCTGCGCACCGACTTCCGCGGCGAACCCTTCCCCGGCTCCGGCATGCTGCTGGCCCTGGCCGACGAAATCGAAGAGATCAAGACCATTTGCGAATGTGGCAAAAAAGCCACCATGCACATCCGCATCGACGCCGACGGCCGCCGCGTCAAGGAAGGCCCGCAGGTGGAAATCGGCGGCAACGCCCGCTACCGCGCGGTTTGCGCTCGCTGCTTCTACCGGCTCTGACACTGCGTCCCACCCGCCGAAACCCGCCCGCACCTGCGGGCTTTTTTTGCGCTCGCCGCCGCCACTCGCAAAAAAAACTTGCCCTGTCGTTTGATAATGTACACAATCAAATCTGCTTGCATTACAGAGGATTAGCCATGAGCCACGGGGGCAAACGCAGCGGCGCCGGCCGCAAGTCCAGTTACGGCGGCGACAAGACCGTAGCCATCCGCGTGCCGGAACCGCTAAAGCCGGTGCTGGAAGACTGGCTGCACGATTACCGCAGCTGGCGCACCGCCCACAACGCCCAAGCCGACGACGTGCGCACGCTGGCGCGCCACCTCAGCGAACTATCGCTGCCGCTGTTCGCCAACAGCGTGCCGGCCGGTTCGCCGGTGGCGGCGGACGACCTCAAGGAAGACGACGTGGACCTCAACGCCCGGCTGGCGCCGCGGCCGGGCAGCACCTTCCTCGTCACGGTCAAGGGGGAGTCCATGCTGGGCGCCGGCATTCACGACGGCGACCTGCTGGTGGTGGACCGCGCTGCGGAAGCGCGCAACGGCAAAGTTGTCGTAGCGGCGCTCAACGGCGAACTCACGGTGAAGCGGCTGGAAAAAACCGCCAAGGGCATCCGCCTGTTGCCGGAAAACCCGGAATTTCAGCCGATTCCGGTGCCGGAAGACGCCGCCTTCCATATCTGGGGCGTCGTCACCAACGTCATCCACAAAGTGGACTGAACCTTCGGGAGAACACCATGGGACACACTCAAGCGCAATACGACAGCATCAAGATGAAGTTCATGGATTGGCGCCGGCTGCCGCGCGCCTTCCGCGCGGTGATCCAGGGCCAGCCGCAAGTGCTGGTCAGCCGTCCGGGACGCGACTTCTACGTGCCTGTGCAGTTTGTTTAAACGCCCTTTCCAAACGACAACGGCCCGGGCGTCCATGCGTCCGGGCCGTCTTTCCGCCGATCATTGTCGACGGCTCTAATTCGCCTCGCCCACATCCGGCCCGCGCATCGCGTCCGCCGGCATGTTCAAACGCTCCACCTGGGCGCGCGCCGCGGCGAAAGCCGGGCCGGCCAGTTCCCCCGCCCAATCCGCCGCCTTGCCGGCCATGCGCTCCAGCCGCCGCGCCAAGTCCGGCTGCGCCGGCGCCCGCAGATTGGCCAGAATCAGATCGGTCTGCCGGGGATCATTGCAAACCAACACCATATCGCAACCGGCGGCCAGCGCCGCGTCGGCGCGCTGCACGAAGCCGCCGGCGCCGGCCGCCCCCTCCATGTCCAAAGCGTCGGAGAAGATCACGCCGTCGAAACCCAGCCGGCCGCGCAGCACATCCTGCAGCCAGACCCGCGAGAAACCGGCTGGCTGCGCATCCACCGCAGGGTACAACACATGGGCGGGCATCACCGAACCCATGCCCGCCGCCGCCAAGCGGCCAAAAGGCACCAAGTCGTCCGCTTCCAGTTCGGCCAGGCTGCGGCCGTCTTCCGGCATCACGTGGTGGCTGTCTCCCTCGACAAAGCCATGGCCGGGGAAATGCTTGCCGCAGGTGGACATGCCCCCGCGCGCCAGACCACGCTGCAGCGCTTCGGCCAGCTCCGCCACGATGGCCGGATCACGGTGGAAGCTGCGGTTGCCAATCACCGCGCAACGCCCCCAATCCAGGTCTAGCACCGGAGTGAAGGACAAGTCGACGCCGCAGGCGGACAACTCGGCCGCCAGCACGTAGCCGACATTTTCCGCCTGCGCCAGCGCTGCCGGACGGTCTTGCTCCCACATCCGGCCCAAGACTTGCATCGGCGGCAAGCGGGTGAAACCGTCGAGGAAGCGCTGCACCCGGCCGCCTTCGTGATCCACCGCGATCAGCAGGTGCGGGCTGCGCAGCGCGCGGATTTCCGCGGTCAACGCCTTCAGTTGTTCAATGTCCTGGAAATTGCGGCGGAACAGAATCACCCCGCCCACCAGCGGATGCGATAAGCGCCGCTTCTCTTCGTCCGTCAGCCGCAGGCCGGCCACGCCCGCCATCACCGGCCCGCGCGGCAAGGCCGCGCTCTGTTGAGTCTGCTGCATCGGTTTGCTTTCTATCTAGCCGGGCGCGGAGCGCTCCAGCACCACAAAAGCCAGCGCGTGACCACGCTCGTCGCTGATAGACAGATGACGCGCGCCCACGCCGCGCTGACTTAAAAAATCTTCCAATTCGGGGCTAAGCGCCAACAGCGGCTTACCCCATTCATCATGCTCGACCCAGATCGCCGTCAGCAGCGCCGGCTCGCGCACGCCGGTGCCAAGCGCCTTGGCCAGCGCTTCCTTGACCGCGAAGCGCTTGGCCAGGAATCGCGCCGGATCGGCGCTGTCGACGAAGGCCTGCTGCTCGGCCGGCGCCAACATGCGCCGGCCCAGCTTGAAACCCCAGCGCTGGAACATCGCGTGCATGCGTTCGATTTCCACCAGATCAGTGCCAATGCCGTAAATCATCGCCCGCCCTCCCCGCGTCCGCGCAACCAAGCCGCGCGGGCCATCCAAAGCAGCAGACAAGGCAGCCAGACGTACAGCAACTCCGAGCTCAACACCCGAAGACCCTTAGCGCCCAGCCAACGGCTGGGCGTCAACGGCGAGCCCTCGATCGGCCGCCAGTCGAACAAGAAACGCCCCTGGTGCCAGGGCATCGCCAGCGCCGGGCCATGGGTGGCGTCGGTCCACATGTCCAACAGCGCGTGGGAAGCCACCGCCAGGCTGAGCACCGCGAAGGCGCGCATGGGCCCCAGGCTCAGCCCCCGCCACCAGCGCCGCCCGAACACGGCCAGCAGGCCGCCGGCGATCAAGGCCAGCGTCAGCGAATGAGAGATGCCTCGATGCCCCCAGGGGCTGGCGTAGGGAATGCCCAGCTTGAAAGTGATCACGTCCAGGTCCGGCAGCATCGCCGCCGCGCCGCACAGCAACAGCCACCCGGCCATGCCGGGCGCGCTCAGCGGCCGCGGCGCGCACAGACCGGCCAGCGTGGCGCCGGCCAAGGCGTGGGTAACGACGGTGGGCACAGCGCTTAACCGCGAGCGGCCGCCATCAGCGCCTTCATCTCCTTCACCGCCTCGGCGAAGCCGACAAACAGCGCCTGGGCGACGATGGCGTGGCCGATGTTCAATTCGGCGATCTGCGGAATCGCGGCGATCGGCTGCACATTATGGTAGTTGAGACCGTGCCCGGCGTTGACCACCATGCCCAGCTCGGCGGCGAAAACGGCGGCATCGCGGATGCGCGCCAGTTCGGCGTCGCGCGCCGCGGCGTCATGGGCGTCGGCGTAAGCGCCGGTGTGCAACTCCACCACGCGCGCGCCGGCGTCCCAGGCGCGTTGAATCTGCGCGCGGTCCGGGTCGATGAAGATGGACACGCGAATGCCGGCTTCCTGCAAGCTGCGGGTATAACGACTCACATCGGCAAAGTGGCCGATGGCATCCAGGCCACCCTCAGTAGTGACTTCCTCGCGCTTTTCCGGCACCAGGCACACGTCCTCCGGTTTCACCGCCAACGCATTGGCCAGCATTTCCTCGGTCATCGCCATTTCCAAGTTGACCCGGGTCTTGACCGTCTGGCGCATCGCCACTACGTCGGCGTCCTGGATGTGGCGGCGATCTTCGCGCAGATGCAAGGTGATCAGGTCGGCGCCGGCGGTTTCCGCCACCAGCGCGGCCTCCACCGGGCTGGGATAACGGGTGCCGCGCGCCTGGCGCAAGGTGGCGACGTGATCGATGTTTACGCCCAACAGAATCATATTCACTCCCGATTAGGTTCGCCTCAATCCGACAAGGAATTGACGGCTTGCAATAGCTCGCGCGAAGCCAGCGGCTCCTCGCCCAATAAAGCGGTCAACCATACCCGCATCAGCGCCCGCGCTTCAAGCCGGGTGGAGGCCTCCGCGTAGTCGTCGGCCTCTATCGCCAACAGGCTGGCGCCGCTGAGCCGCAGCCCGCGCTCCAGGCTCTGGCCGGCGTCGCGCTCCGGCGCGGCGTTGCTCTGACACCAGTAGCTGACGCTCGCGTCCACCTCCGCGCCGTCGCCGTCGCGCAGCAGGCTGGGCGCGTAGCCCAACACCTGGGTCAGCCTCAGCTCATAACGGCGCAGCACCGCCGCCAGGCCGCTTTGGCGCGCCAGGCCGCGCACCGCGGCGTCGTAGACGGCGAAGGCGCGCGGTTCGGGGTCGTCCCGCGCGGTCAGCTTCATCATCAATTCGTTCAGGTAAAAACCGCAGATCAGCGGCAGGCCGGAGAGCTGCGGCACGCCGCCGTCCCAGTCCGCGCTGTGCAGGGTGCGCAGCTCGCCCTTGCCGAACCAAGACAGGGTCAGGGGCTGGAACGGGAGCAGCAGGCCGCGCAGATCAGCCCGAGGTCGCCGCGCCCCGCGCGCCACCACCGAGAAACGGCCATGGTCGCGGCTGAGGACCTCCACCAGCAAGCTGGTTTCCCGGTAGGGCTGCGCGTGCAGCACATAGGCCGGCTGGCGGTCCACCCTGCCCGGCTGACTCATCAGGCGCCCCCGGTCGACGGCCGCGGACATGCGGCAGCCGCACTCACGTTGAAGGCGAACACCCGATACCAGGCTTCCGGCCCGTAACGCTGCGCAATCAGGCGCTCTGCGCACTGACGCCAGGCGGCGATGGCCTCGACACTGTCCCAGTAGGACACGGTGTCCCGCCCCGGCTCGCCGCGTTCCAGTCCAAGAAAGCCGGCCTGGCAAGCCGCCAGTCGGGCGATGCGTTCCAGCAGCTCGCGGCTGCCGGGCATCTCCTGGCCTTGCTGCAGAGAAAAAATCACCGTCCAACAGGACGGCGCCAAATGATAGTGCATGAGAGCTTCAGTCCAGGCCGAATTCCCGCAGGAAACGAACGTCGTCGGCCCAGCCGGACTTGACCTTGACCCAGACTTGCAGGAAAACCTTGCCGTCGAACAGCTTTTCCATGTCCATCCGCGCCTCGGTGGAGATCTTCTTCAGTTTCTCTCCGCCGCGGCCGATAACGATGGGCTTCTGGTTCTCCTTGTCCACCAGCACGCCGATATGGATGCGGCGCAAGTCGCCATCCATCTCGAACATCTCCACTTCCACGTTCATTTCATAGGGCAGCTCTTCACCCAGATAGCGGAACAGCTTCTCGCGCACTATCTCGGCGGCCAAGAAGCGTTCGCTCTTGTCGGTAACCATGTCCTCCGGATACAGCGGCATCGATTCCGGCAGGTGCGGACGCACCTGTTCCAGCAGCTCGCTCAAACGCTGGCCGTGTTTGGCGCTGACCACCTCAACGCCGGCAAAGGCGAATTCCGCCTGTACCTCGGCGATGAAGGCCTGCAACGCGTCGCGGTCCTTGGCCTTGTCCAGCTTGTTCACCACCAGGATCACCGGCTTGCGCTTTGGCAGCAAAGCCATCACTTCGCGGTCGGCGCCGGTGAAGCGCATCGCCTCCAGCACAAACAGCACGCAATCGACGTTGCCCAGAGAATCCTTGACGCTCTTGTTCAAGGTCTCGTTGAGCGCGCCCTTGTGAAAGGTCTGGAAGCCTGGGGTATCTACGAAGATGAACTGAGCATTGTTCTCGGTGTGGATACCGGTGACGCGGTGGCGCGTGGTTTGCGCCTTTTTCGAGGTAATGCTGACTTTCTGACCGATCAGATGGTTCATCAGCGTGGATTTACCGACGTTGGGACGGCCGACGATGGCGACAAAGCCGCAGTGGTATTGGATCTCAGTCATATACGTTTCTTACTCGCAGCGAGTTTTTGTTCCAGCAGGATCAGCGCCGCTTCGGCGGCCTGCTGTTCGGCGGCGCGGCGGCTGCCGCCTTCGCCTGTGGAGCCTATCGCCAGTTCGCCCAAGTCGCACTCCACGCGAAACCATTGCTCATGGGCTTCGCCGCTTTGCAACAGTATCCGGTATTTGGGCAAGGCCAGCTTGCGCGCCTGCAGCGCTTCCTGCAAGCGGGTCTTGGCGTCCTTGGCCTGACGGGTGGTGTCGATGGACGACACGCGTTCAGCGTAGAGCCGGCGCACGACCTGCTCCGCTCGCAGGAAATCGGAGTCGAAGCTGACCGCGGCGAAGGTGGCTTCCAGCGCGTCGGCGAGAATGGATGGCCGGTTGAAACCGCCGCTCTTCAGCTCGCCCTCGCCCAAGTAAAGGTAATCGCCCAGCTTGAGCTCGTGGGCGATCTCGGCCAGGGTGTTCTGGTTGACCAGATTGGCGCGCAGCCGCGACAGCTCGCCCTCGGTCAGTTTGGGAAATTGATCAAACAGCATGCGGGCGACCGTGTAGTTGAGGATGCTGTCGCCCACAAATTCAAAACGCTCATTGTTGCCGGCGCCGTAGCTGCGGTGCGTCAAGGCTTGACGCAGCAACTCCGGCTTCTGAAATGCGTAATCCAGCGCCTGACACAGGCGCCGGAATCTATTGTCGGTTGGTATCACTTGGCTTATTGCGGGGGCTGGCCCGCTTGGGTGTCGAATTTGAACAGCAGACTGATATTGGAGAACAAAGGCACTTCGCGCTGATAAGCGGCGCGGATGTACACAAAATTACCGCCGGCCACCACCACCAGGTTTTCACCCTTGATCGAGGCGATGCCGGCCACGCCGGCCCGCTGGTTGAAATCCCGGCGAATCGAAGACTCGCCGACATTGCTCTGTGCGGACAAGGCGGTGATAGCCTGGCGCACCTCGGCATACTCCGAGTACACCGGCATCACCTTCATGCCCAGTACGAGGACCGCGCCCAGCACGATCATCACCAGCAACACGGAAAACAGCGACAGGCCCTTCTCACGGCTGAAATGCATAATGCGCTCCGAGCTTGCGATCTTGCGTTTATCAGTGAATGGTTTTGCCAATGCGCGACAGGTCGCCAAAGTTCATCCAGATCATGAAGGCCTTGCCCACCATCAGCTTGTCGTCGACAAAGCCCCAGTAGCGGCCGTCCAGGCTGTTGTCGCGGTTGTCGCCCAGCATGAAGTAATGGCCGGCCGGCACCTTGCAGACAAAACCATTGTCATCATAGCGGCAGTTGTCGCGGAACGGGAAGTCCTGCACTTGGCTCAAGGCTACCGTAGGCGAACCTTCGTTGTTCAGCACCGAGTAAGTGCGCTGACCCATGCTTTCCTTGTAGCGCTTGGCGTTGACCATCATCAGGCCCTGCTCCAGATACTCGTAGTTGCCGTCGTCTGCGTCCGGCAGCGGCTTGCCGTTGACGGTCAGACGCTTGTCGCGATACTCGACCACGTCGCCCGGCAGGCCAATGGCGCGCTTGATGTAGTTGACCTTGGGGTTGGGCGGGAAATTGAACACGACCACGTCGCCGCGCTCCACCTTGTTTACCGAGGCGAACACCGTGTTCAACACCGGCACGCGCAGGCCGTAGGTGAATTTGTTCACCAGAATGAAATCGCCCACCACCAGGCCCGGACGCATCGAACTACTAGGAATCTGGAACGGCTCGGCAATGAAAGAGCGCAGCAGGAACACCACCAGAATCACGGGAAAGAAACCGCGCGAATAATCGACGAAATGACCGGCCGGGGTCTCGGCGGCGCGGCGCTTGGCCAACACCAGCTTGTCCGCCAGCCATACCGCGCCGGTGATCAGCACAAAGACCAGCATCACCGCGGTGAAGCTCATGTAGTTGGACAGCAGGCCAAAACCACCGATCAGCACCGCCAGGTAGCCCCACTGCACCGCCTGCGGCCAATCCTTGGCTCCCTCTTGCTTCTTGCCGCCAAAAGCGATCAGCATGCCGCCGATCGCCACCGCCACGACAAACACCCAGAACAGATTTCCGCCCACTTATTTGTCCCCTACTTGAAGAATTGCCAGGAATGCTTCCTGCGGAATTTCCACGTTGCCCACCTGCTTCATGCGCTTCTTGCCCGCTTTCTGCTTCTCCAGCAGCTTTTTCTTACGGGTGATGTCGCCGCCGTAGCACTTGGCCAACACGTTCTTGCGCAAGGCCTTGACCGTCTCGCGGGCGATGATGTGGCCGCCGATGGCCGCCTGCACCGCGATGTCGAACATCTGGCGCGGAATCAGTTCGCGCATCTTGGACACCAGTTCGCGGCCGCGGTAAACGCTGGAGGCGCGGTGCACGATCAGCGACAGCGCGTCGACCTTCTCGCCATTGACCAGCACGTCCAGCTTGACCAGATCAGCGCTCTGGAATTCCTTGAACTCGTAATCCAGCGAGGCGTAGCCGCGGCTGGTGGACTTCAGTTTGTCGAAGAAGTCCATCACCACTTCGTTCATCGGCAGATCGTAGGTGAGCATCACCTGGCGGCCCATGTACTGCATATTACGCTGCACGCCGCGCTTCTGGTTGCACAGCGTCATCACCGCGCCGACATAATCTTGAGGCACCAGGATGGTGGAGGTGATGATGGGTTCGCGCAACTCGTCGTACTTGCCGGCTTCCGGCATCCGCGACGGGTTGGACACCACTTCCACCGTGCCGTCCTTCATCACCACTTCGTAGTTCACCGTGGGCGCGGTGGTGATCAGGTCCATGTCGAACTCGCGCTCCAGGCGCTCCTGCACAATCTCCAGATGCAGGAGACCGAGGAAGCCGCAGCGGAAGCCAAAGCCCAACGCCTGCGACACTTCCGGCTCATACTTCAACGAAGCATCGTTCAGTTGCAGCTTTTCCAGCGCGTCGCGCAGCGATTCGTAGTCATGACTTTCCACCGGATACAGCCCGGCGAACACCTGGGACTGCACTTCCTTGAAGCCCGGCAGCGCCTCGGTGGCCGGCTTGGACACCAGGGTGATGGTGTCGCCGACCTTGGCCGATTTCAATTCCTTGATACCGGCAATGACGAAGCCCACCTCACCCGCGTTCAGACTCTGACGCTGGACGGATTTAGGCGTGAACACACCCACCTGCTCGCACAAATGTTCAGCGCCGGTGGCCATGAACTTGATCTTGTCCTTGGGCTTCAGCGAGCCGTCGATCACGCGCACCAGCATCACCACGCCGACGTAGTTGTCGAACCAGGAGTCGATGATCAGCGCCTTGAGCGGACCTTCGGCCTTGCCCACCGGGGGCGGCACCTTGGTCACGATGGTTTCCAGAATGTCCTCGATGCCGATGCCGGACTTGGCCGAAGCGCGCACCGCGTCCGCCGCCTCGATGCCGATAATGTCTTCGATTTCCTGGCTGACGCGCTCCGGCTCAGCCGCCGGCAGGTCGATCTTGTTCAGCACCGGCACCACTTCCACGCCCAGATCAATGGCGGTGTAGCAGTTGGCCACGGTTTGGGCCTCCACGCCTTGCGAGGCGTCCACCACCAACAGAGCGCCCTCGCAGGCGGACAACGAGCGCGACACTTCATAGGAAAAGTCCACGTGCCCCGGGGTGTCGATCAGGTTCAGGTTATAGATCTGGCCGTCGCGAGCCTTATAGCTCAAGGCCGCGGTCTGCGCCTTGATGGTGATGCCGCGCTCTTTCTCGATGTCCATCGAGTCCAGCACCTGGGCGCTCATTTCGCGCATTTCCAGGCCGCCACAGAATTGAATGAAGCGGTCGGCCAGGGTCGATTTGCCATGGTCGATATGGGCAATGATCGAGAAATTTCGAATGTTTTTCATGATATCCAGCAAAAGATAAGGGCACGCTAGCGTGCCCGGAACTGCCGATGGAAGCCGCGGGCCTGATGAAAGCGGCCCATCATCAGGATTGCGACCTCTAAAGCCGTTAACAGCCCATCCAGCAAGCGGGGGCACCCAAGTGCCCCCGACATAAACTCACACTGGCGCGGATTTTAGCCGATTTCGCCCAAATGTGCAGCCAATGCGGCTTGATCCAGACGCCAATGGCAGATTTCGGTCTCATCCTCCATCAGCACAGGCACCAGCTCGTTAAAGCGCCGCTCAAGCTCCGGGTCGGCGTCGACATCGACCACATCCAGCTCAAAGCCGTAATGTTCGCGCCAAGGCTGCAGCTCGGCCAGCATCTGATGGCACAAGCTGCAGTACTCGCGAAAATACAGCGTCAGCTTCACTTACCGTCGCCCACCGGCAACGGGATGAACTGGGTAACCCCCTGACGCAGCACTTGCAACGCGATCGACGACCCCTTCTTGGCCGCGGACAACGCGGACTTCAGCTGCTCGACATTGGCCAGCGGTTCGCTGCCGATGCCCACGATCACGTCGCCTGGTTGAATGCCGGCGCGCATCGCGACATTATTGGCGCCGCGCACCAGCAAGCCGTACTTGATGCCGGCGCGCTGCAACTGAGCCGGGTTCAACACCTGCAGCCGCAGGCCGATCTGGGAGAAGCTCTGCTCGGCCGGCCGCTCCTGCTGCGAACCGCGGTATTCACGCTGCGCTAGCCTCGGATCCTGGTCCTGCTGCTCCACCGGCACCACCTTGACGGAGATGGCGGCACGAGTGCGCCACAGACCCAAGGTCACCGGCTTGCCGGGCGGAATGCTGCCGATCAGCCGCTGCAGATCAGAACCGGACTCTACCGGCTTGCCGTCCACCTGCTGGATGATGTCGCCGGGCTTGACACCGGCCTTGGCCGCAGGGCCGTTCGGCTCCACCGCGTTGATCAGCGCGCCGGCCGGCTTGGCCAGACCGAAGGAGGCGGCCAGATCCTGGCTCAACTCCTGGATCACCACGCCGATCTTGCCGCGGCTGACATGGCCCTTGGCCTTTAGCTGAGCCACCACGTCCATCGCCACGTCGATGGGGATGGCGAAGGAAATGCCCATGAAACCGCCGGAACGGCTGAAGATCTGGGAGTTGACGCCCACCACTTCGCCCCGGGCGTTGAACAGCGGGCCGCCAGAGTTGCCGGGGTTGATCGCGGCGTCGGTCTGAATGAAGGGCACGAAGGTTTCATCCGGCAGCATGCGGTTCTTGCCGGAGACGATGCCGGACGTGGCGGTGTTCTCGAAACCGAACGGCGAGCCGATGGCCAACACCCCTTCGCCCACTCTCAAGGCATTGGCGTCGCCGCGGCGCACCACCGGCAGCTTGTCGGCTTCTATCTTCAATAGCGCCACGTCGGTGCGAGCGTCGGAGCCTATCACCTTGGCCTTGTACTCGCGTTTGTCCGTCAGCTTGACGGTGATCTCGTCGGCGCGGGCCACCACGTGGGCATTGGTCAATATATAACCGTCGGCGGAAATGATGAAGCCGGAACCCAGCGACGATTCCTGTCGCTCCTGGGCGCGCGGCGGCGCGAAACGGCGGAAGAATTCAAAGAAGGGGTCGCCGCTCATGCCCTCGGGCAGATCATTGCTGACCTCGCGCACCGTGGACTTGGTGCTGATGTTGACGACGGCCTTGCCCTCGTTAGAGACGATCTGGCTGAAGTCCGGCAGTTCCGCGGCCATTGCAGCGGGCGCTGAGCCCGCCATAATAGAGGCCGCCAGCATGGCGGAAACAATCAGTTTTTTAACCGGCATGAGCGCTCCATCTTGATATGTTGTGGTTAAGACGCGCCGGCGGGAGCCGGCTGAGGGATTGCGGCGGCGAAGCGGCCGCGCGCCAGGCGCTCAGCCGCAAGATTCGCCGCCAGAAAAAACAGGCGAGCCAGCGACAAGACGCCGGCTCGAGCCCCATCCGGCCCGCTCCGCGCAAGCGCGCCGCCGGAGATCAGGCCTCCGGACGGGCTCGCGGAAACGTCGACGGGGTTGGCCATCATGGCTTAAGGCTGACTTTCAACCCTTTCAACAGCCCCATCATCGCCGGCTCGGGCATGTCGCCCACCGCGGTCAGCTGGTAGCTGCCCTGCGGACCGGTGGCCATATTGATAGCGCCGTGCAGATTGCTGCTGCGCTCCAGACGCGCGCCTTCCGGCTGCGTCTCGACGAACAGCGACAACATCACCAGACCGTCCGAATACACCATGTGGCGCACCGACTTGCCCGCCTGGCCCGGCAGGCTGCGCTGCACCGAGCGCAGCAGATGGAAGCCGTTGGGCAGACCGGACACGTCGTTGTCCACCTGCGCGCCGGCCGGCGGCATCGACGCGCCGCCCGAGCGCAGCAGGAATTTCTGCGCGAACTTGGGCCGATAGGCGCGCTTGTCCTTGGGGCCGGTCAGGTCGATGTCGGTGAAAGTAAACTGCTCCACCGCTTCGCCCTTGGGCGACAAGGTGACCATTTTCAAAGGCAGGGAGGTCAGCGGCTCCACGCACATGCGCAGGCTATAACGCTGCCTGTCCTTGGGCCGCAGTTCCAGCAGATTGCAATCGCGTTGTGCCACCCTGTCGCTGCCGACGTGTTTGAGCGAATACGACTGATTGATCTCGCTCATATCTTCCGGCAACAAGGCGGGAAACAAACGCATCGCGCTGATCTTGGCCGCGTTCAAGGCCTTCTTGTCCGGCGCGAAACAGGCCAACTCATTGCCTTTGCGGACAATTTCGCGAGAAGGCCCGTCCAACGACGTCCGCTTCTCCCGCATGGCGTCGCCTTGGCCTTCCCTGACGATGTGGAAGGTTTCCAGCGTGCCGTTCATCTGGTGCAGATAGGTGCCGTTCAGCGCCTGCTGGCGTCCGGCAGCCGCCACATTGCGCAGCAGCTGCCAGTCATCCTCTGCATGGGCGGCAGGCGCCGCCGCCACAACCATCAAGCTGATCAGAGGAATTACACGCATTTAACGGCGAGCTCCGTTTCCGTAGGATACTTTCATATTGCCTTGTTCGGAGGTCACTTCCTGATGAGCCAGCAGATAGGGGTCGTCGCGCTCGGGCTGGCTGGCTTGCGCCGGCTGGACCACTTGCACCGGAACGCCCTTGTCCGCCACCAACGAGGCCGGCTCGCCGCGGTGCGTCAGCTGCTGCCAGCCCACCACGGCTGCAAAGCTGACGCTGGCGGCCAGCGCCACCGCGCCGGCGGTGCGGGCGCGAGCCGGACGCAACCAGCGCCGCGGCGCAAGCACCGTGGGCTCGTCCGCCAGCCGGCTGGCGACCTGCTCTCGCACATTGAGCGCAACCATGCGGTTGGCGCGCATCGCGTCGCCAATCAAGTGATACTCGCCCCAGGCGGCATCCAGTTGCTTGTCAGATGAAATGGAAGCGATGGCTCTGGCTATGTCAGTGTCGTCCAGTTCGCCATCCATCATCGCGGATATCGTTTCTTTCATACCTACCACCTTCTGTTCTTGGCCGTATCCAGCAAAGGCCTGAGCTCGGCAGCAATCGCCTCGCGCGCCCGGAAAATCCGCGAGCGCACGGTGCCTATAGGGCAATCCATCACCTTGGCGATTTCATCGTAGGATAGACCGTCCATTTCCCTGAGCGAAATTGCGGTTCTTAGTTCCTCCGGCAAAGCCTCCACGGCGGCATTGACCGTTGCCAGAATCTCCTTGTTCATCAGCTCGGTTTCGGGCGTGTTCAGGTCAGGCAGCTGCGACGCCATGTCGAAGCTTTCACCGTCCTCGTCCTCTATCTCGCTGTTGACCACCGGACGACGTCCGGAGGCGCTAAGGAAATTCTTGGCAGTATTGATGCCGATTCTGTACAGCCATGTGTAAAACGCGCTCTCGCCACGAAACGACGGCAAGGCACGATACGCTTTGATAAACGCTTCTTGCGTCACATCCTCGATGTCAGCGCCGTCGCGGATAAACCGCGACAACAACCTGGCGAGACGTCGCTGATACTTGGCAACAAGCAGATCGAAAGCTCTTTTTTCACCTCGCTGGGCACGCTCCACCAACTGTTGATCGAGATCCCGATCACTCATGTCGTTGTTATGCTCCCTGATTTGCCCACTGTCGTGTTTGTGGTCGTTTATGTGGACTGTGACTAGACCACCGCGCTTGCGATGAGTTCCCCCACGCGATTCAGCTGCGAAACATAACAGACCTCGGACAAAACTTGAACATTTGTTTTAACCGTATTGCCAGCGCGCAAACCAGCCCTTACACTCCTACCAAGCACTTGCTTGAATGACATAGAGATAACAATCAAAGCCAAGAGTTCCCGGAATCGCCTTCTCGCTTCCGGCTCAAGTCCTTCCTGGCCTTGGCTTTGTCCGCAATTAAGGAATCCAACGCGATGAGCACTCCCGGCCAACGCTTCCGTCAGGCGGTAGCACAAGAACAGCCCTTGCAGGTGGTGGGCGCGGTCAACGCCTACGCCGCCCGGCTGGCCGAACACTCCGGCTTCAAAGCCCTGTATCTGTCCGGCGGAGGCGTGGCCGCCTGCTCCTGCGGCATTCCAGACCTTGGCATCACCACGCTGGAAGACGTGCTGATCGACGTGCGCCGCATCACCGATGTAACCGAGCTGCCGCTCTTGGTGGACATCGACACCGGCTGGGGCGGCGCCTTCAACATCGCCCGCGCTGTCCGCAGCCTGGAAAAAGCCGGCGCCGCCGCGGTGCACATAGAGGACCAGGTACAGCAGAAGCGCTGCGGCCACCGCCCCAACAAAGCCATCGTCAGCCAAGAGGAGATGGTGGACCGCGTCAAGGCGGCGGTGGATGCGCGCCGCGACGACGACTTTGTGATCATGGCACGCACCGACGCGCTGGCGGTGGAGGGCCTGGACGCCGCCATCGAGCGCGCCGTCGCCTGCGTCGAGGCCGGCGCCGACATGATCTTTCCGGAAGCGATGACCGAACTGGCGATGTACCGCCGCTTCGCCGAGGCGGTGAAAGTGCCGGTGCTGGCCAATATCACCGAATTCGGCGCCACGCCGCTGTTCAACACCCGAGAGCTGGGCGAACACGGCGTCGGCCTGGTGCTCTATCCCTTGTCCGCCTTCCGCGCGATGAGCCAGGCCGCGCTCGGCGTCTACGGCGCGATCCGCCGCGACGGCGGCCAGCAGGCGGTGCTGGACGCCATGCAGACGCGCGCCGAGCTGTACGAGCATCTGGACTACCACGCCTACGAACAAAAACTGGACGCCTTGTTCCGCCAGGAGGGCGGCGGTGCCGAATAATCTGTTCGGCGACATCCCGGCGCAACTGCCGGAAGAGTTGCTGCAGACCTTGTTCAGCGGCGAGAAAGGCTTCCGCGTCGAACGCATCGTGTCGCGCGGCCATTCTTCGCCGGACGGCTTCTGGTATGAACAGGATGAAGAAGAATGGGTGCTGTTGCTGTCCGGCGCGGCCGAACTGGAATGCCAGGACCCGCCCCAGCGTCTCAGGCTGACGCCAGGCGATTGCGTGGCCATCGCGGCGCGCCGCCGCCACCGCGTGGCCTGGACCGCGCCGGGGCAGGACAGCGTCTGGCTGGCTGTTTTCTACGAAAAATAATCATTCCGCAGGTCTGCGATCAGGAGAAAACCATGAGCGAAACCGTTGTTGGCATCAAACCCAAGAAATCCGTAGCCCTGTCCGGCGTCGCCGCCGGCAACACCGCGCTGTGCACCGTAGGCCGCAGCGGCAACGACCTGCACTATCGCGGCTACGATATCCTCGACCTCGCCGGCCGCTGCGAGTTCGAGGAAGTAGCCTATTTGCTGGTGCACGGCAAGCTGCCGAACAAGGCCGAGCTGGTTGGCTACAAGAAAAAGCTGAAATCGCTGCGCGGTCTGCCCGCCGCAGTGAAGGCCGCGCTGGAAGCGCTGCCGGCCAGCGCCCACCCGATGGACGTGATGCGCAGCGGCGTGTCCGCGCTGGGCTGCGCCTTGCCGGAGAAGGACGATCACAACCTGGCCGGCGCCCGAGACATCGCCGACCGGCTGATGGCCAGCCTGGGTTCGATGCTGCTGTACTGGCATCATTTCAGCCACAACGGCAAGCGCATCGAGGTGGAAACCGACGACGACAGCATAGGCGGCCATTTCCTGCATCTGCTGCATGGCGAAAAACCGTCGCCGGAATGGGTGCGCGCGATGCACACCTCGCTCAATCTGTACGCCGAGCATGAGTTCAACGCCTCCACTTTCGCCGCCCGCGTCATCGCCGGCACCGGCTCGGACCTGTACAGCGCCGTCACCGGCGCCATCGGCGCGCTGCGCGGCCCCAAGCACGGCGGCGCCAATGAAGTGGCCTTCGACATCCAGCAGCGCTACGAAAGCCCGGCCGAGGCCGAGACCGACATCCGCGAGCGCGTGGAACGCAAGGAAGTGGTGATCGGCTTCGGCCACCCGGTCTACACCATTTCCGACCCGCGCAACAAGGTGATCAAGGAAGTGGCGCGCGAGTTGTCCAAGTCCGCCGGCAACAGCAAGATGTTCGACATCGCCGAACGCCTGGAAACCGTGATGTGGGACATTAAGAAAATGTTCCCCAATCTGGACTGGTTTTCCGCGGTCAGCTACCACATGATGGGCGTGCCCACCGCCATGTTCACCCCCTTGTTCGTGATCGCCCGCACCAGCGGCTGGAGCGCACACGTGATCGAGCAACGTCAGGACGGCAAGATCATCCGCCCCAGCGCCAATTACATCGGCCCGGAAGACCAAGTCTTCGTGCCGCTGGAACAGCGCTGACCGGACCGGGGGCCACCGCGCCCCCGCCCCTGATTTTCAAATTGGCCAAGACATGATGAATACCGCTTACCGCATTCCCCTGCCCGGCACCGGACTCGACTACTTCGACGCCCGCGCCGCCGTTAACGCCATCCTCCCCGGCGCGTGGGAGCAATTGCCCTATACCGGCCGCATCCACGCCGAAAACCTGGTGCGCCGCTGCGAACCGGCGCTGCTGGGCGAATGCCTGGAACAGATCGCCCATCGCAAGCGCGAGCGCGACTTTCCCTGGTTTCCGGCGCGCGTGGTCTGCCACGACATCCTGGGCCAGACCGCGCTGGTGGATCTTGCCGGCCTGCGCGACGCCATCGCCGACCAGGGCGGCGATCCGGCCCAGGTCAACCCGGTGGTTCCGGTGCAATTGATCGTCGACCACTCGCTGGCGGTGGAATGCGGCGGCTTCGACCCGCAGGCTTTCGAAAAAAACCGAGCGATCGAAGACCGGCGCAACGAGGACCGCTTCCATTTCATTGAATGGACCAAGAACGCATTCGACAATGTCGACGTGATCCCGGCCGGCAATGGCATCATGCATCAGATCAATCTGGAGAAGATGTCGCCGGTCATCCACGCCGACAACGGCGTGGCCTACCCGGACACTTGCGTCGGCACCGACAGCCACACCCCCCACGTGGATGCGCTGGGTGTGATCGCCGTCGGCGTCGGCGGTCTGGAAGCCGAAAACGTGATGCTGGGGCGCGCATCGTGGATGCGGCTGCCGGACATCGTCGGCGTGGAACTGTCCGGCAAACCCGGCCCCGGCATCACCGCCACCGACGTGGTGCTGGCGCTGACCGAATTTCTGCGCCAGCAAAAGGTGGTGGGCGCATACCTGGAGTTCTACGGCGCGGGCGCGGCGGCGCTGACCTTGGGCGACCGCGCCACCATTTCCAATATGGCCCCGGAGTACGGCGCCACCGCGGCGCTATTCTTTATCGACGAACAGACCATCGCCTATCTGAAGCTGACTGGCCGCAGCGACGAGCAGGTGCGCTTAGTGGAAACCTACGCCAAGACCGCCGGCCTGTGGGCCGACACGCTGCAAAACGTCGCGTATGAACGGGTGCTGCGCTTCGACCTGTCCAGCGTGAGCCGCAATCTGGCCGGCCCGTCCAATCCACACAAGCGGCTGCCGGTGTCGGCTCTCGCCGAACGCGGCATCGCCGTGAACCTGGCGCAAGCGCGCGCAGAAGAGGCCCAGGGCCTGATGCCGGACGGCGCGGTGATCATCGCCGCCATCACCAGCTGCACGAATACCTCCAACCCCCGCAATGTGATCGCCGCCGGCCTGCTGGCGCGCAATGCCAACCGCCTGGGCCTGATTCGCAAGCCGTGGGTGAAGTCCTCGCTGGCCCCGGGTTCCAAGGCGGTCGAACTCTATTTGAAGGAAGCCGGCCTGCTGTCCGAGCTGGAGCAATTGGGCTTCGGCATCGTCGCCTTCGCCTGCACCACCTGCAACGGCATGTCCGGCGCGCTGGAACCCAAGATCCAGCAGGAGATCGTGGAGCGCGACCTGTACACGACGGCGGTACTGTCTGGCAACCGCAACTTCGACGGCCGCATCCACCCCTACGCCAAGCAAGCCTTCCTGGCTTCGCCGCCGCTGGTGATCGCCTACGCCATCGCCGGCACCATGCGCTTCGACATCGAAAAAGACGTGCTCGGCGTCGCCGACGGCAAGGAGATCCGGCTCAAGGACATCTGGCCGGACGACGCGGAGATAGACGCGGTGCTGCGCCAGGCGGTCAAGCCCGAGCATTTCCGACAGGTATACGAACCGATGTTCGCCATCCGCCGCGACACCGCCGCCAAGGCCAGCCCGCTGTACGCCTGGCGGCCGCAGTCCACCTATATCCGTCGCCCGCCTTACTGGGAGGGCGCGCTGGCCGGCGAGCGCACGCTGCGCGGCATGCGCCCTCTGGCCCTGCTGCCCGACAACATCACCACCGACCACTTGTCACCGTCCAACGCCATCCTGCCGGACTCTGCCGCCGGCGAATATCTGGCGAAGATGGGCCTGCCGGAGGAAGACTTCAATTCCTACGCCACCCACCGCGGCGACCACCTGACCGCGCAGCGCGCCACCTTCGCCAACCCCAAGCTGTTCAATGAAATGGTGTTGAACGAAGACGGCTCGGTGAGACAGGGCTCGCTGGCCCGCGTCGAGCCGGAAGGCAAGACCATGCGGATGTGGGAGGCGATAGAAACCTATATGGAGCGCAAGCAGCCGCTGATCATCGTCGCCGGCGCCGACTACGGCCAGGGCAGCTCGCGCGACTGGGCGGCCAAGGGCGTGCGGCTGGCCGGCGTCGAGGCCATCGTCGCAGAGGGCTTCGAGCGCATCCACCGCACCAACCTGATCGGCATGGGCGTGCTGCCGCTGGAATTCAAGCCCGGCGTCAACCGCAAGACGCTCGCGCTGGACGGCACCGAGACCTACGACGTGGTAGGCCGACGCCAGCCGCTCGCCGAACTGACGCTGCTGATCCACCGCCGGAACGGCGACACCGCGCAAGTACCGGTGACCTGTAGGCTGGACACCGCGGAAGAAGTGTCGATCTACGAAGCCGGCGGCGTGTTGCAGCGTTTCGCCCAGGACTTTTTGGAGGGGGCGGGAGGCTGAACCCCTCTCCCCCAGCCCCTCTCCCTCAAGGGGGGAGGGGTGATTGTTAAATTTTGTTTTATTCCTGACATTGGCAGGCAATCTCACTACTTGAGTTTGCCAATAAGGAAACTCAAGGTAGGCAGGCCAAGCGTCAACGACTCAGCAAGCCCCTCTCCCCCGCGGGAGAGGGGTTGGGGAGAGGGAGATGCGCCAGCTCGATTTCGCCAAATCCTTGCGCCGCAATATGACCGATGCCGAACAAGCTGCTCTGGAAACAACTCCACGCCCACCGGCTGAACGGCGAGAAATTCCGCCGCCAACAAATAATCGCCCCCTACATCGTCGATTTCGACCACTTCGGGGCGCGGCTGATCATAGAGGCGGACGGCGGCCAACATCATGAAAGCCGCAGCGACGCCGCGCGCGACGCTTGGCTGCAAGCGCAGGGCTTCAGAATCATGCGCTTCTGGAACCACGATATTCTGCGAAATCGAGACACCGTTCTTGAAAGCATATGGCAAGCCCTGAACGCCCGGGCTAAATGAACACAGCGGCAAACACAGGAAAACAAACACATGAACCACCCAGCCCAGATCCGCATCCCCGCCACCTATATGCGCGGCGGCACCAGCAAGGGCGTGTTCTTCCGGCTGCAGGACCTGCCGGAGGCCGCGCGCCAGCCGGGCGCGGCGCGCGACGCGCTGCTGCTGCGGGTGATTGGCAGTCCGGACCCTTACGGCAAGCAGATAGACGGCATGGGCGGCGCCACTTCCAGCACCAGCAAGACCGTGATCGTGTCCTCCTCCTCGCGTCCCGGCCACGACGTCGACTACCTGTTCGGCCAGGTCGGCATAGACAAGGCCTTCGTTGACTGGAGCGGCAACTGCGGCAATCTGTCCGCGGCGGTCGGCCCCTTCGCCATTGCCGGCGGCCTGATCGATCCGGCGCGCATTCCCGCCGACGGCGTATGCGCGGTGCGCATCTGGCAAGCCAATATCGGCAAGACCATCGTAGCCCATGTCCCCATCGTCAACGGTCAAGTGCAGGAGACCGGCGGCTTCGAACTGGACGGCGTCACCTTCCCCGCCGCCGAGGTGCCGCTGGAATTCCTGGATCCGGCCGATGAGGGCGACGGCGATGGCGGCGCGATGTTCCCCACCGGCCAGCTGGTGGACACGCTGGACGTGCCCGGCGTCGGCGTGTTTCCGGCCACGCTGATCAACGCCGGCATCCCCACCATCTTCGTCAACGCCGCCGACATCGGCTACAGCGGCACTGAACTACAGGACGCGATCAATGCCGATCCGGCGGCGCTGGCGCGCTTCGAAACCATACGCGCCCACGGCGCGCTGAAGATGGGCCTGATCAAGACGCTGGACGACATCGCCAGCCGCCAGCACACGCCCAAGATCGCCTTCGTCGCGCCTCCGGCCGACTACCTCTCCTCCAGCGGCAAACCGGTGCGCGCCGCCGACATCGACCTCCTGGCGCGGGCAATGTCCATGGGCAAACTGCACCACGCAATGATGGGCACCGCCGCGGTGGCAATCGGCACCGCGGCGGCGATTCCCGGCACCCTGGTCAATCTGGCCGCCGGCGGCGGCAAACGTCGGATGGTGCGCTTTGGCCACCCGTCCGGCACCTTGCGCGTCGGCGCAGAAGCCCGCCAGGAAGACGGGGCCTGGACAGTAACCAAGGCAGTCATGAGCCGCAGCGCTCGGGTGTTGATGGAAGGCTGGGTGCGGGTGCCGGGCGACGCGCTCTGAGATTGCGTCGCCCTTGCTCGCGGATCGCAAACACGTTCTGAGACCGGCTCAGGCCGGCAAGGCGCGCTGCAAGATCGCGTTGACCTGCAAGCGATTCGCATCCAGCGCGCCGGCCACCCGCCCCCACTGCCCATCGCTCAAACGGCTGGCGACGAAACCCTGCGCCAAGGCCGCCGGCGCATGACGCGTCAGCAGGCAGCCCTGCGCGGTCAGCGCCAGCAATTGTGCAAAGCGCCGGCCCAGGGGCTCCAGCTCGGCCGGCCTGGCGGCCAGCTCTCGCAATTGCGCCAGCGCCGCGGCCAGCGCCGGATCGCCGCCGGACAGAACCGCCAAATCCTCCAATAAAGCCTGCCAGGCTTGTGGCTCGCGCTGCAGCGCCCGGATCACATCCAGACACATCACATTGCCCGAGCCCTCCCAGATCGAATTCAGCGGCGCTTCGCGATACGCGCGCGCCATCGGCCCATCAACATAGCCGTTGCCGCCAAACACCTCCATCGCCTCTCCGCTAAGCTCCACTGCCCGCTTGCACACCCAGAACTTGGCCGCAGGCATGACAATGCGTTTCCACCCCCGCTGCGCCGGCGCGTCATCCCGCTCGAAGGCTTCAGACAGACGCGCCGCCACCTGCAGAGCCGCCTCGCTCTCCAAGGCCAAATCCGCCAGCACCGCGCGCATCAGCGGCTGCTCGGCCAAGCGCTTGCCGAAGGCCATGCGCCGCCGCGCATAGGCCAAGGACTGCACCACCCCCTGGCGCAACAGCGCGGCGCTGCCGATCACGCAGTTGAGCCGGGTGTAGCCGGCCATCTCGATGATGGTGGGAATGCCTCGGCCTTCCTCTCCGATCATCACGCCCCAGGCATCCTGGAATTCCACCTCGCAGCCGGCGTTGCTGCGGTTGCCCACCTTGTCCTTCAGGCGCTGGATCCGCACCGCATTACGCTCGCCATCCGGTCGCCAGCGCGGCACGTAAAAGCAGCACGGCGCGCCGTCGGCGGTTTTGGCCACCACCAGGTGAGCATCGCACATGGGCGCGGACCAGAACCATTTGTGGCCGCGCAGCCGGTATTCGCCGCCTCGGCCTCCGGCGCCCAGCGGCGTCGCCTGCGTGGTGTTGGCGCGCACGTCGGAACCGCCCTGCTTCTCGGTCATGCCCATGCCTATCCACGCCGACGCCTTGCGTTCCAGCGGCAAATCGCGGCTGTCGTGAACACGGCTGAACAACTTGTCTCCCAACAACGCCCACAGCGCCGGCTCGCGCCGCAGCAAGGGAATGCCGGCCTGGGTCATCGTCGCCGGGCATAGACTGCCGGCCTCCACTTGGCCATGCAAATAGATTCCGGCCATCGTCGCGCTCCAGCGGCCTGTCCGTTCGTTGTCGAAAGGCATGCTCACCAAGCCCTGTTCGCGATACAGCGCCAACAACTGGTGCCAGGCCGGGTGGGAGTCCACTTGGTCGACGCGGCGGCCGCGGCGGTCGAAGGCGCGCAACTCCGGCGCATGGCGGTTGGCCTGCTCCGCCAGTTCGAAACTATCCGCCTTCCCCAGGCGCTCGCCGTAAGCGCGCAGCCCGGCCTCGGCCCAGTCCGCGTCGGCGCGCAGCAGAACCTCGCGCAAGGCCGGATCGCTGTCGTACAGCGAGTAGTCCGCCAGTTCTTCGTACTGGTTGCTCACTTCATGGGTTTGCCAGATCATCGTTCCGTCTCCCTCGCGCCGCTCAGCGGCCATGACGAAAGTATAAGGAAAGCGGCGATGCGACATGTTCGGGTTTCCCTTACCGCGGCGCAGCAAGCCGAGCAGGCCGCGCCGGCCACGCGCAGGCGTCCGCGCCAGTCGCGTTCGCGCGCCAGCCTGATCGCGCTGCAGCAGGCCTTTGTTCAGGTTTTGCTGGAACGCGGCTACGCCAAGACCACGGTGCGCGAGGTGGCTGCCGTCGCCGGCGTGGCGGTCGGCACCTTTTATCAATACGTGCGTAATATGGACGGCCTGGCCGCGCTGAGCATCCACCAGCATGTGCACGCGCTAGCCGGCGCGCTGCGCCAATGCGCCGCCGCCCGCCGCGGCGCGGATCGCCGCGATATCGCCGTCGCGCTGCTGGCCTTGCAACTGGACACGGTGCAGCGCCAGGCTGCGGCCTGGAGCGCCTTGTTCCAGTTGGAGCGGAGAGTGTCCCCGCTGGAGGCCTACCGACGCCACTACCAGCAATACGTGGACATCTGGCGCGCCGCCTTGGCCAGCGCCGCCGAGCCGCCACCGCGGCTGGACGCTGCGGCGCGCATGGTCCACTGTCTTTGCTACGGAAGCATTTCTCAGGCCTTGCTGACCCAAGGGCCAACCGCGGATCTCGCGGCGCTACGCCCGGAGCTGGAGGCGGCGCTCAGCGCCTGTCTGGGCTGAAACCGCGGGAAAGGCTGCGCGATAAGGAGTAGAATCGGCCTCAGCCGCCGTCAAGGCGGCCAAGAAGAACAAAGGAAGCAAAATGACAGAACATTGGGGCAAGGTGCTGACCGCCATGGTCACGCCCTTCGACGAGGCCGGCCGGCTAAACCTGGACGCGGCGCGGCAACTGGCCAGACATCTGGCGGCCAACGGCTGCGACGGCCTGGTGGTGGCGGCCACTACCGGCGAAGCGCCGACGCTGAGCGATCAGGAACGGCGCGACTTGGTTCGCGCGGTCAGCGAAGCCGTGACCATCCCCGTGCTGGCCGGCACCGGCAGCAGCCACACCGAACACGCGATCGCGCTGACGCGCGAAGCCTCCGACCTGGGCGCCGCCGGCGTCTTCGTGGTAGGCCCCTATTACAACCGCCCGCCGCAAGCCGGCATCGAAGCTCATTTCCGCGCGGTGGCCGCGGCCACCCGGCTGCCGCTGATGGTCTACGACGTGCCGGGCCGCACCGGCCGCCGCATCGCCGCCGACGTGCTGCTGCGGCTGTTCCGCGAAGTGGACAATATCGTCGCCTTCAAGGACGCCACCGGCGACCCGGCCGCGGCCGCCGCGCTAATAGCCGCGGCCGGCGAGCATTTCGCGCTCTATTCCGGCGACGACGCCCTGACCCTGCCTTTGCTAGCCGTGGGCGCTGTCGGTGTGGTCGGCACCTCCACTCACTGGACCGGGCCAGAGTTCGCGCGCATGATCGCCGCTTTTGAACAGGGCGACACGGCGCTGGCACGGCGCGTCAACACCGGCTTGCAGGAGTCCTTCGTCTTCTCCAACACCGAAGCCTCGGTGTTTTCGATGTCGGTGAAAGCCATGCTGCGGGTGCAGGGCCTGCCGGTAGGGCAATGCCGGCTGCCGTTGCCGCCCACCGGCGCCGCCGAGGAGGAACAGGCGCGGCTGGTATGGGAGCGGCTGCAATTGCGTCGCGCCGCCGCCTATTAAGCGCTGGCCATGAAAAAAGGAGCCGACGGGCTCCTTTTTCACGTCTAACAACAGCGTTCAGTCGCGGAAGTTGTTGAATTGCAGCGGAAAGCCGTTTTCCTTGTCGTCGGCGATTTCCTTGCGCATCAGCGCAATGCACTCCTGCAGCACGTCGCGCTTGGCGCCGGACACGCGCACCGCCTCGCCCTGGATGCTAGCCTGCACCTTGAGCTTGGCGTCCTTGATCAGCTTGACAATCTTCTTGGCCAGGTCGGACTCCAGCCCTTCCTTCACCGTCAGCACTTTCTTCACCTTGTTGCCGCTGACTTTTTCCAGCTTGCCGTACTCCATGCAGCGCACGTCCACGCCGCGCTTGGACAGCTTGTTCACCAGGATGTCGTTGACCTGGTCCAGTTGGAACTCGGCGTCGGCGTACAAGGTCAGCTCCTTGTCGCCGGTTTCGATGCGGGCGTCGCTGCCCTTGAAGTCGTAACGGGTGGACACCTCTTTATTGGCTTGCTCCGCGGCGTTGCGCACTTCCACCTTGTTCACTTCGGACACGATATCGAAAGACGGCATGAAATATTCCTAATAATGCTTGATGACGCCATTTTAGAGGCTGACCTCGCCCTTGTCACTCGACCGCCCCCTCCTCGCCTTCGCCCAGCCGCGCCCGCATCGCTTCCACCTCCTTGAGCCGGCCGCTGATGCGGTCCCAATGCCGCGCGTTCAAGGCGGCGATCACCGCGTCCACCAACATCATCAACGGCGTGTTGCTGTCCCAGCCGGCCGGGCCGGCCGTATGCGCCGCCAGCGTGTAGCGCGCCACCCGCGCCACCGGCGACAGCCATTGGTCTGTGAACAACAGCACGCTGGTCTTGCGCTGCGCCGCCATTTCCGCGATGCGCAGCGCGTCGTCCCAATAACGGCGGATGTCGAAGATCACCAGCACGTCGTGCCGCCCCATGTCCACCAGCGAATCCGCCCAACTCGCCGGCACGCCGCGCAAATGCACCACGTCCGGCCGCACCACTTTCAGGTGATGGCAAAGATAAGCCGCCAGCGGATCGGTCAGCCGCCCGCCCAGCAACCAGATCCGGTGCTTGCGTTCGCCCAGCAGGTCCACCGCGCAGTCGAACTCGGCGCGCGGCACCTGAGCAGCGGTCTGGCGCATCAAATCGGCGATGCGCTCCGCGTGACTGGCCAGAAAATCGTGATCGCCCTGCAGTTGCCCCGGGTCGTGGCGCATTAACGGCGATTGCAGCCGCAGCTCCAGTTCGGCGCGCAAGGCCCCCTGAAAAGCGGCGTAATTGTCGAAGCCCAGCTTGCCGATCAGGCGCAGCACCGTCGGCCCGCTAACGTCGGCGCGCTGCGCCCATTGCGCGATGGTTTCCAGCCCCGCCACCGGGTAGTTGGCCAGCAGTGCCCGCCCCACCTTGCGTTCGGTGGGGGTCAGCGCTTCGAACAGCGCGCGGACTTGCTCCGCGATCGAACGGCTTTGGCTCATTCTGTTGTCCCTTTGGCGATGCCGGCGTTTGCCGTGCCGCGCAGCATAACAGCGCCGGTATAAAAACGGCATTGTGTCATTGTGCCCACACTGCCGGCCCCATTCTAATATCTATTACAAATTTGGCTTGATTCATTTTTTTTTAACGAATAATACTACCCAAACAACATGGCAACGACAAAAAGCAGCCCATAAGGCAGCGATAAACCACTGCCAAAACAGACAGTTGCAAGCCAGACGATGAACGCTCGGCCGGTATCGGGGAAGTCAGACCGCGGCAATCAGGGAGAGACAGCGATGGAAGCACGCGACGTAAAGACAATCGCGGATTTGAAGGTTTTGATCGAAGAACGCCGCCTGAGTCAGATCAAGGTGGGCCTGGTGGACATGGACGGGGTGATGTGCGGCAAATACATGTCGCGCGACAAATTCCTGTGCGCGCTGGAAGGCGGCTTCGGTTTCTGCGACGTGGTGTTCGGCTGGGACGTGGGCGACAAGCTGTACGACAACACCCTGCTCACCGGCTGGGGCCGCGGCTACGGCGACGCCGAGGTGCGGCTGATCCCCGAATCCTGCCGCGACCTGCCGCTGGAAGGCGATATGATCTTCGTTCAGGGCGAGGTGGTGGGCCGGCTGGAAAGCCTCTGTCCGCGCGGCCTGCTGCGCCGGGTATTGGAGCGCGCGCGCGCCATGGGCTTCGACGTGCTGGCCGGCTTCGAGTACGAGTTTCTGGCGGTGGACGAAGACAACGAGGCGCTGCAACAGCGTCTCTATCAGCACCCCAAGCCGTTGGGCAGCGGCGCCTTCGGCTACTCCATCCTGCGCAGCTCGGTGAACACCGACTTCTACCGCGCCTTGCTGGATCTGTGCGAGCGGATGCAGATGCCCATCGAAGGCCTGCACGAGGAGACCGGCCCCGGCGCGCTGGAAGCCGCGCTGTGCGTGGACAACGCCCTGCGCGCCGCCGACAACGCCGTCTGTTTCAAGACCTTCTCCAAGGTGCTGGCGGAAAAACAGGGCCGCATGCTCTGCTATATGGCCAAGTGGCACCAGGAGCAATCCGGCCAGGGCGGCCATATCCACATCTCGCTGCGCCGCCGCGACGGCGGCGACAGCGCCTTCCATCAACCGGGACGCGAACACGCGATCAGCGACGCGATGCGTCATTTCATCGGCGGTATCCAGCGGTTGATGCCGGAGTTCATGAGTCTGGCCGCGCCCACGGTCAATAGTTTCCGCCGGCTGGTGCCCGGTTACTGGGCGCCCACCAGCTCGCTGTGGGGCGTGGACAACCGCACTGTGGCCATCCGGGCGATTCCCGGCAGCGCCAAGTCGCAACGCGTCGAATACCGGCTGCCGGGCGCCGACAGCAACCCCTATCTGGCGCTGGCCAGTGGCCTGGCCGCCGGCCTCTACGGCATTGAACACCGGATCGAGCCGGAAGAGCCGGTCAGCGCCAACGGCTATTTGCTGGAAGCGCCGCCCCATTTGAAACTTCACCGCACCTTGTGGGAGGCCGCCCAGGCGCTGCGCGCCTCCAGCGCCGCCCGCGACTGGTTCGGCGACGATTTTGTCGACCACTTTGCCGCCACCCGCGAGTGGGAAGAACGCGAGTTCCAGCGCCACGTCACCGACTGGGAATTGAAACGCTACTTCGAGATCATTTAAATGAGCGCAAACTACTCCGTCATCACCCCGCTGGACGGCTCCATGCTGTTACAGCGCAGCTATACCAGCCCGGTCCAGACCCAGGCCGCGCTGGACGCCGCCCGCGCCGCCCAGGCGGGCTGGCGCGCCACCCCGCTAGCCGAACGCAAGGCCTTGATCAACCGGGCGGTGGACTGGCTGAACGCCCACAAGAGCGACTGCGCCGACGCCATCACCCGCCAGATCGGCCGCCCCATCCGCCAGTCCCCTGGCGAAATCGGCGGCCTGACCGAGCGCGCCCGCCATATGCTGGATATCGCCGAGGAAGCGTTGGCCGATCTCCACCCCGCGCCCAAGCCCGGCTTTGAGCGTTGGCTGCGCCGCGAACCGCTGGGCACCGTGCTGGTGCTGGCGCCATGGAACTACCCCTTCCTCACCGCCGTCAACACCATCGCGCCGGCGCTGGCCGCCGGCAACTGCGTGCTGCTCAAGCACTCCTCGCAAACCCCCTTGATCGCCGACCTATTCCGCCAGGCGTGCGCCGCCGCCGGCCTGCCCATCGGCGTGTTCCAGACCCTGGAGCTGGACCATGCCGCCACCTTGAAGCTGACGGCCGCGCCCGAGATCGACTTCGTCGCCTTCACCGGTTCGGTGAGCGGCGGCCGCGCGGTGCAGCGGGCGGCCGCCGAGCGCTTCATCGGCGTCGGCCTGGAACTGGGCGGGAAGGATCCGGCCTATGTGCGCGCCGACGCCGACCTGCCGGCGGCGATAGAAAATCTGGTGGACGGCGCCTTTTTCAACTCCGGCCAGTCCTGCTGCGGCATCGAACGCATCTATGTGCAACGCGGGCGCTACCGCGACTTCGTCGATGGCTTCGTCGAGCTGACCCGCGCCTATCGCTTCGGCCATCCGCTGGACCCGGACACCAATCTGGGACCGATGGTGCGCGCCGGCGCCGCCGACTTCGTCCGCGGACAGATCCAGGCCGCGCTGGCCGCCGGCGCGCGCGCCTTGATTCCGGCCGGTCATTTCGCCGCCGACGCGCCCGGCAGCGCCTATCTGGCCCCGCAGGTGCTGGTGGACGTGAATCACTCCATGAGCGTGATGCGCGAGGAGAGCTTCGGCCCGGTCATCGGCATCATGGCGGTGGATTCCGACGAAGAAGCGCTGCGACTGATGAACGACAGCGCCTACGGCCTGACCGCCTCGATCTGGACCGCGGACCGCGACGCCGCCGTCCATCTCGGCCAGCAATTGGAAACCGGCACCGTGTTCATGAACCGCTGCGACTATCTGGACCCGGCGCTGGCCTGGACCGGGGTCAAGGACACTGGCCGCGGCGTCTCCCTGTCCACGCTGGGCTATCAGCAGCTGACCCGGGTCAAATCCTTCCATATCAAGGGGTAAGGCGATGCAATTGCAAGGCAACTGGAACTATCCGACCAGCATCCGCTTCGGCGCCGGCCGCGCCGCCGAACTGCCGGCGCTGTGCCGCGAACTGGGCATGCGCCGCCCGCTGCTGGTCACCGATCCCGGCCTCGCCAGGCTGCCGATGCTGGCGCGGCTGCAAGCCCTGCTGAGCGACGCCGGCCTGGAGACGGCGCTGTTCAGCGATATGCGCCCCAACCCGGTGGGCCGCGACGTAGACGCCGGCGTCGCCGCCTTCCGCGACGGTCGCCACGACGGCGTGGTCGCCGTCGGCGGCGGCAGCGCGCTGGACGTGGGCAAGGCCATCGCGCTGATGTCCGGGCAAAAACGCCCGCTGTGGGACTTCGAGGACGTGGGCGACAACTGGCTGCGCGTCGATCCCGCCGGGGTCGCGCCCACGCTGGCGGTGCCCACCACCGCCGGCACCGGCTCCGAGGTGGGCCGCGCGTCCCTGATCATCGACGAAGCCGCCCACCGCAAGGTCATCATCTTCCACCCCGCCATGTTGCCCAAGCTGGTGCTGGCGGACCCGGAACTGACCGTCGGCCTGCCGCCGGCGCTGACCGCCGCCACCGGCGTCGACGCACTGGTGCACAATCTGGAAGCCTTCTGCTCGCCGTTCTACCACCCCATCGCCCAGGGCGTGGCGCTGGAAGGCATGCGACTGGCGCACGACTGGCTGCCGGCGGCCCACGCCGACGGCGGCAATCTGGAAGCGCGCGCCCAGATGCTGTCCTGTTCCATCATGGGCGCCACCGCCTTCCAGAAAGGCCTGGGCGGCGTGCACGCGCTGGCGCATCCCATCGGCGCGGTGTTCGACACCCACCACGGCCTGGCCAACGCCGTGCTGCTGCCCTATGTGCTGGTGCGCAACCGGCCGGCGATAGCCGAACGGCTGGCCGCCGCCGCCCGCTATCTGGGCCTGGCCGACGCGGACTTCGACGGTTTCCTGGCCTGGGTGCTTCAATTGCGCGCCGGCCTGGGCATTCCTCACACCCTGGCGGAGATCGGCGTCGGCGCGGACGCCGCCGCCGACATCGGCCGCATGGCCAAGGCCGACCCCAGCGACGGCGGCAACCCGCTGCCGCTGTCCGCCGACGACTATCGCGCGATCTTCCTCGCCGCGCAGCAAGGCAGGCTGTGATGAGGCGCCCGCTGATCGGCCTGACCACCTACCCCGCCGCGCCCGAGCACGGCTATCACACGCCGCTGGAATACGTGGCGGCGGTGGTGCGCGCCGGCGGCGCGCCGGTGCAGTTGCCGGCGCTGGGCCCCGACATGGTGGACAGCTGGCTGGACAAGCTGGACGGCGTGGTGCTGATCGGCGGCGGCGACATCGACCCTGCCCGCTTCGACGGCGGCGGCCATCCCACCATTTACAACCTCAGCCCGGAGCGCGACGCCACCGAAACCGCGCTGGCGCGCGCGCTGCTGCAACGCAAGCTGCCGACGCTGGCGATCTGCCGCGGCCTGCAAATCCTCAACACCGTGCTGGGCGGCAGCCTGCACCTGCACCTGCCGGACGTGGTGGGCGAGGCCGTGCCCCATCGCGCGCCACCGCGCGCGCCAACCCCTCACCCGGTGCGCGTCGCCGCCGATTCCTGCCTGGCGGGCCTGATCGGCACCGAAGCCCTCACCCAGTCCTGGCACCACCAGGCGATAGACCGCCCCGGCCAGGGGGTGGTGCCGGTGGCATGGGCGCCGGACGGCGTGATTGAGGCGATAGAAATCGCCGGTTTCCCCCAGCTGATCGCGGTGCAATGGCACCCCGAACTCTCCGCCGAGCGCGATGACGGCCAGCAAAGGCTGTTCGACGCGCTGGTCACCATGAGCGGCAGTCCGCCGCCCGGCTGAGCAAGGCCGCGCCTCGCCTCGCCTCAGATTCAGATATAGACACGAAGCCCGGATCACCGGGCCAGAACCCGGCCGGCTTCCGCCGCCGTTCGGGCGTCGGCGCGTACCCGCGCCTTGGCGGAACAACAGCAGCAAACAGACAAATGAGAGAGGAACATCATGGAACCAGTTCGGCATGAATCCGCGCCCGTGGGCGAGGATGAGAAACTGTTGCACAGCATGGGTTACGCTCAGGAGTTGTCCCGGCGCATGAGCGGCTTTTCCAACTTCGCCATCTCCTTTTCCATCATCTGCGTGCTGGCCGGCGGCATCACCGCCTTCCCGGCCGGACTCAGCGCCGGCGGCGGGGCGGCCATCGGCATAGGCTGGCCGGTGGGCGCGCTGTTCGCCGCCATCGTCGCCGCGGCGATGGCCCAAATCGCCTCCGCCTACCCCACCGCTGGCGGGCTCTACCATTGGGCATCCATCCTGGGCGGCAAGGGCCTGGGCTGGACCACCGCCTGGATCAATCTGCTGGGGCTGATCTTCGTCACCGCCGCGGTCAACTTCGGCGTTTATGATCCCTTCTTCAAAACCCTGGTCGCGCCGCTGCTGGGCCTGAATCCGGAACAGCTGGGCTGGGGCCATCAGACCCTCTTCCTCGCCGTGGTGGCACTGAGCCAGGCCTGGCTCAATCACCTGGGCATCAAGCTCACCACCCGGCTGACCGATCTGTCCGGCTATCTGATCTTCGTCGTCACCCTGGCCTTGGTGGTGTCGCTGCTGATCTACGCGCCCGGACCGCTAGACTTTTCCCGGCTGTGGACCTTCCACAACTTCAGCGGCGCCGACGGCGGCGCCTGGCCGCGGATGGACAATGGCGTGATGGTGTTCCTGGCCGGCTTGCTGCTCACCGTCTACACCCTGACCGGCTACGACGCCTCCGCTCACACCTCGGAGGAGACCCGCGAGGCGGCGCGCAACGTGCCCAAGGGCATCTTGCGCTCGGTGTTGTGGTCCGGCCTGTTCGGCTACCTGATGATCTGCGCCTTCGTGCTGATGCTGCCGGACCTGGGCGCTGGGGTCAAGGCCGGCATGGGCTTTTTCGACCTGCTACTGAGCGCGCTGCCGCCGGCCTTGAAAGCGGCACTGGGCATAGGCATCTTCCTGGTCAACTATCTGTGCGGCCTGGCCTGCCTGACCTCTACCTCGCGCATGATGTACGCCTTCGCCCGCGACGGCGGCTTGCCGGCCTCGCGCTGGCTACGCCAAGTGCATCCACAGCACCGCACGCCAGGCCCGGCGATCTGGGTCAGCGCCGTGCTCGCCATCGCCGCCACCTTGTACGGCGACGCCTTCCTGGTGCTGTCCACCGGCGCCGCGGTGTTTCTATACATTTCCTACATTTTGCCCTCCGCCGCCGGCCTGTTCGCCGAGGGCCGCAGCTGGACCCACAAGGGGCCGTTCGATCTGGGCCGGGCATCCAAACCCATCGCCGCGCTGGCCACGCTGGGCGGCGCGGTGTTGGTCTTCGTCGGCATCCAGCCGCCGAATGAAAAGGTCCTGTACCTGACCATCGCGCTGCTGCTGGTACTGGCCTTGTTCTGGTTCGCCTTAGGCGTGCGCAAGCAGTTCAAGGGGCCGCCCACCGGCCAGCGCATCCAGGGCCATCAGGCGCATATCCGCGAAATCGAAAGCGCGCTGGACGAGGCTGGCTGAACGCGCGGTCAGAACGGGAGGCCGGCGCTGCCGGATAAAGCGCTTGTCTCCCGACGGCAAATGCGGAATCATCCGGACACGAACCACCGCCAGAGAAACCCATGCTCGTCACCCCGGAACAATTGCTCGCCTTCACCGCCGCCGCCATGCTGATCACGCTGTCGCCCGGCCCGGACAATCTGATGGTGCTAAGCCAGGGCATTGCCCGCGGCCGCCGCCAGGGCGTGGCTTTCGGCCTGGGTTGCGCGCTAGGCTGCCTGAACCACACGGTGCTGGCCGCGCTTGGCGTCAGCGCGCTGATCGCCGCCTCGCCGCTGGCCTTCACCCTGCTGAAGTTCGCCGGCGGCGGCTACCTGATCTATCTGGGCTGGCAGGCGCTGCGCAGCCCCGGCGCCAACTTCCGGGCCTCCGCCGGTCAGGACTCCGCGCCCTTGGCCACCACCTTCCGCAAAGGCTTGATCGCCAATGCGATCAACCCCAAGGTGGTGTTGTTCTTCCTCGCCTTCCTGCCGCAATTCGTCAATCCGGCTCAAGGCCCTGCCGGGCTGCAAATCGCCGTGCTCGGCCTGGTCTTCACGCTGCAAGGCGCGTTGATTTTCGGCTGCCTCGGCTATTTCTCCGGCGCCATCGGCCAATGGCTGGCCAAGAGCCGCCGCGCCAGCCAGTGGCTGGACCGCGCCGCCGGCAGCGTGTTCATCGCGCTGGGCCTGAAGCTGATACTGGACCGCGGCCACTAGCGGCCCACACGTTTTCCGTAGGCGATAAAAAAGCCGGCAAGCAAGCTTGCCGGCTGTTCGCGGTATCGCGAGCCTTAGAACGTGTTTACGATCTCGCGAGCCAGAGCGAGACAAGGCGAAAACCGCTGAGAAAGCGGAATGTACAGAGGGTACATGAGCATTTCGAAGTAGTACTCACCGTGCCACGTTTCACAAAGCACAGCAGATCGTAAACAGGTTCTTACTTCTGGATCAGGAACTCCACCAACACATTCTTGAACAGGAAGCCGGACACGCCGAAGCCCAGCACCAGGAACAGGATGAACATGCCCATCTTGCCGGCCTGAGCCTTCTTGCCCAGGTCCCAGATGATGAAGCCCATGAAAATGATCAGGCCGCCCAGGCACACGATCATCGAGATATTGGTGAATTGTTCTTCCGACACTTGTTGTCCTTTGCGTCCACAGCCGATCACGGTCCGGCGGGGTCCTGGCGATGCCGCCCCGCCTAGCGGCTAATAAGATACTCGCCATCGCCCGCCGGCTCAATGCCCGCGCGCTGCTATCGGCGCCAGCGCAGCCGCTGCAGCACCAGGGCGACGCCCAGCGCGGCCAACAGCATACCCACCACCGCCAGCAGGCTCAGCTGTTCGTCAAACAGCCACCAGGCCTGCACCGCAGCCAGGCCCGGCGTCAGATAGAAATAGCTGGCCACCTTGCTGACCTCGCCGTCCTTCAGCATGCGCATCAACAGCAAGATGGCCAGCACCGACAGCGCCAGCACGCTCCAGCCCAGGGCCAGCGCCAGTTGCGCGTTCCAATGGATGGCGTCGCCGCGCTCCAGGCCCAGGGCCAAAACGCCGGTGATCAGGAAAGCCGCCAGATATTGGTGGAAAGCGCCGGTCAGCGGGTTCACCCCCTGGCCGAAGCGCTTCTGGTACAAGGTGCCGGCGGTGATTGCGCACAAGGCCAGCACCGTCAGCCACAGGCCGGGATTGGCGCCGAGCTGCAAGCCCTTGCCGCCCAACACCACCAGCAGCGCGCCGCCAAAGCCTATCGCCAGGCCCAGCCACTGCATCCGGCTCAGCCGCTGCTCGCCCATCAACCAGCTCAACACCGCGGTCAGTATTGGTTGCAGGCCGACGATGAGCGCGGTGATGCCGGCCGGCACCGCCAGCTTAATGCCGGCGAAGCTGGCGCCCAGATAGAGGCCATGCAGCATGGCGCCACATGCCCATTGGTGCTTGGCCGCTGCCAGACCGGGCCAGGCGGGACGGAAGCAGGCAATCAGCGCGCCGAAGCACAGCAGGGTCAGCCCCATCCGTATCGCCAAAAAGGTGAACGGGCCGATGAAAGGCAGGCCTAACTTGGCGCCGATGAAGCCGGTGCTCCACAACAGCACAAAGGCCCAAGGAATCCAGGCGTTGGATCGATTATTGGTTTCCATGTCGAATTTTCATTAAAAAAAGCCCCCAGCGGGGGCTTTTCGGACCAAGCACGGAGCTTTAGCCGCGTTTCAGTTTGGCGTTGCCGGCAATCCGCATCCGCAGCGCGTTCAGGCGGATGAAGCCTGCCGCATCGGCGTGGTTGTAGGCGCCGCCGTCTTCATCGAAGGTGGCGATGGTGGGATCGAACAAGGAATCGGTCTTGGATTCGCGGCCCACCACGATCACATTGCCCTTATATAGTTTCAGCCGCACCCAGCCGTTGACCGTGGCCTGGGAGGCGTCGATCATGCCTTGCAGCATCTGACGTTCCGGGCTCCACCAGTAGCCGGTGTAGACCAGCTGGGCGTACTTGGGCATCAATTCGTCCTTCAGATGCGCCACTTCGCGGTCCAGGGTGATGGATTCGATCGCACGGTGCGCCTTCAGCATGATGCTGCCGCCCGGGGTTTCGTAGCAGCCGCGGGACTTCATGCCCACGTAACGGTTTTCCACGATGTCCAGCCGGCCGATGCCGTGCTTGCCGCCCAGGCGGTTCAGCTCAGTCAACACCTGGGCCGGACTCATCGCCACGCCGTTGATGGCGGTGATGTCGCCCTTCTCATAGCTGAGCTCGATGTATTCGGCCTGATCCGGCGCGTTCTCCGGGCTTACCGTCCACAGCCACATATCTTCTTCCGGCTCCGCCGCCGGATCTTCCAGCACCGTGCCTTCGTAGGAGATGTGCAGCAGGTTGGCGTCCATCGAGTACGGGCTGCCGCCGCCCTTCTTCTTGCTGATGTCGATGCCGTGGGTTTCGGCGTAAGTCAGCAGTTTTTCCCGCGAGAGCAAGTCCCATTCGCGCCACGGCGCGATCACCTTGACGTCCGGCTTCAGCGCGTAATAACCCAGTTCGAAACGCACTTGGTCGTTGCCCTTGCCGGTGGCGCCGTGCGACACCGCATCGGCGCCCACCTGATTGGCGATCTCAATCTGGCGCTTGGCGATCAGCGGCCGCGCAATCGAGGTGCCCAGCAGGTATTCGCCTTCGTAGATGGCGTTAGCGCGGAACATCGGGAACACGAAGTCGCGGACAAACTCCTCGCGCAGATCGTCGATGAAAATGTTTTCCGGCTTGATGCCCAGCGACACCGCCTTTTTGCGCGCCGGCTCCACCTCTTCGCCCTGGCCGATGTCGGCGGTGAAAGTCACCACCTCGCACTGATAGGTGTCTTGCAGCCACTTGAGAATCACCGAAGTATCCAGACCACCGGAGTACGCCAATACCACTTTCTTGATGTCAGACATTTTGTATTCTTTCAAATCCATTGATTACCGGATTCGGCCCGCGCTGCGCGGTCTCGCCGAATCGTTCGAACGGCGGGCGCTCGCCCGCATCGTGAGTTCAGTCGTAACACTGGCCCAGCAGCAGGAACTCGATCAGCGCCTTCTGCACGTGCATGCGGTTTTCCGCCTCGTCCCAAACCACGCTCTGCGGCCCATCTATCACCGCCGCGGCCACTTCCTCGCCGCGATGCGCCGGCAAACAGTGCATGAACAAGGCGTCCGGCTTGGCCAGCTTCATTAGCTCCGGCGTCACCTGATATTCGCGGAAGGCCTCCAGGCGCGCCTCTTTCTCCGCCTCGAAACCCATGCTGGTGAACACATCGGTGGTCACCAAATCCGCGCCGGACACCGCGTGGCTGGCGCTATGGCTGGGTTCGAAATGCTCGGGGCCGTAGTGCTGACCATCCAAAGCCTTGAGTTCGAAGCCCACCGGCGTGGCCACCTTGAGTTTGAAACCCAGGATTTTGGCCGCCTGCAGCCAGGTGCGGCAGACATTGTTGCCGTCGCCTATCCAGGCCACGGTTTTCCCCTTTATCGAGCCGCGCTGCTCGATGAAGGTAAAGATGTCAGCCAGGATCTGGCACGGGTGGTACTCGTTGGTCAGGCCGTTGATCACCGGCACCTTGGAGTGCGCGGCCAGACGCTGCACCAGCGCCTGCTCGTAGGTGCGGATCATGATGATGTCGCTCATCCGGGACAGCACGCGGGCGGTATCCTCGATGGGCTCGCCGCGGCCCATCTGCGAGCTTTGCGAATCCAGGAACATCGCGTGGCCGCCCAGTTGCGCCATGCCCGCCTCGAAAGACACGCGGGTACGGGTGGAATTCTTCTCGAACACCATGGACATCACCTTGCCGACGAGCGGCTGGTACAACTGGCCGTCGCTACGTCGTCGCTTCAGGACCTTGCTGCGCTCAAAGAGGTGGCGATATTCCTCGTGGGTCAGGTCGCTGAATTGCAGGTAATGCCTAGGGGACGTCATGGTGCTCCATTTCAAAAAAAAAGCCACCGCGCGTTCGACACCGTTTCAGTGTCCTTCATGCGCGATGGCACATTACTACACGCTGGTCTCAAGTCATTCACAGGCGTCGCAAACATGTCTACGCAAAGCGCATGATTTACATAATTGCGACAAGAGTTATATTTATCGGAAATCAGCCTGTCTGACAAGCATTCATTTGAACAAGGCGCGTCCCGGCAGTTGCGCCAGCTCCCCTTCCTTGAGCACCCGCAGCAAAAACTCCCCGCCGTCCTCGGCCAAACCGTGCATTTCTATGGATTTCTGGGTTTTTTGCAGTCGCGCCAAATAGGCGAGGATGGTGTCGTCTATCACCTGACCGGGCACCAACACCGGAATGCCGGGAGGATACGGCACAATCTGGTCGCAGCAGACGCGCCCAACCAGCGCCGCGTTGGGACGGCCGTCGTCGTCCAGCAGCGGCAGTCGCTCGCCGGCCTCGTAGAAAGCGTCGCGCGGCAAGCTGGCCAGCCGGGAAAACCGCGGTATCTCCGGCATCCGCCCCAGCGGCCGCGGCGGGCGCTTTTCCTTGGCCAGGCGCAGCATCGCGTCATATAGCCGCGATACCTTGCTGCGGGTGGTGCCCAGGGTCAGCAGCAGCGTGATGGTGCTGAACGTGGATTTCTCCACTTGGATGTTGTAGCGCTCGAACAGCGCCTGCTGCAGCTCGTCCGCCGTGAAGCCGGACTGAGTGATGTCCACGGTCAGCTTGGTGGGGTCCAGTTGGATGCCGTCCTCGCGCACCTCCTCCGGCAGCAAATCCGACAGCTCCAGCACCCGGAAGGCGCCGGTGGAGTTGATCTTGTCGCGCAGCTCCTGCGCCAGCTTCAGCGTGCGATCCAGCAGCCGGTAACCTTCCATCACCGCCTGCTTGCGCGCCACGTCCAGGCTGGCGATCAGGTTGTACTGCGGGCTGGTCGACGCATGCATATTGAAGTTTTCCCGGAACAGGTGGGCGTCGAAGCCGGGATCGTTGACGTGAATCATGCTGGCCTGGGAGAACGCGGACAGCACCTTGTGCGTGCTCTGAGTCACATAGTCGGCTCCGGATTCCAGCGCCGTAGGCCGAAACGCCGGATGAAAGCGGGCGAAGCCGTACCAGGCTTCGTCTACGATGACCTTGATGCCCTGCTCGTGCGCGGCCTCGATGATGGGCTTCAGGTCGTAGCGCAGGCCGTCGTAGGTGCAGGAAGTCAGAATCAGCACCCGCGCGTCGGGATTGGCGTCGATGGCGGCGAAGATGGTTTCCTTGGGCACCGGGCCGAAAATGCCGAACTGCTTGTTGATGGAGGAATCCAGATACACCGGCAGCGCGCCGGACAGGATCACGCCGTGGTGCACCGATTTGTGACAGTTTCGGTCCAACAGCAACTTGTCGCCGGGCGCCAGCAAGGTCTGAAAGATAACCTTGTTGGAGGTGGAGGTGCCGTTAGTGGCGAAGTAAGTGCGCTTGGCGCCGAAGGCCTTGGCCGCCAGCATCTGCGCCTCCTCGATCACGCCGGTCGGGTGCAGCAGCGAATCCAGCATCGGAACCGACACCGACAGATCGGCGCGCAGCATGCTTTCACCGACGAAATCATGAAAATCGCCCACCCAGGGGCTGCCTTTCAAGGAATCGCCGCCGGAATGCCCGGGCGTGTGCCAGGAATCCTTAGCCATGCGCACGTATTGCTTGAGCTTGTCGTAGAACGGCGTCGCCGACTTCTCCGCCAGCTCCGCGGACAGAATGCGGAACCAGCCGTGAAAATCCAGCTCGTCGCGATAGAAATAACCGTCTACCGCGTGGCTGGCCAAGTCCTCCACCAACGCGCGCTCGTCATCGTCGAACAGCAAAACGTAGAGTGAAATTTCCGGACGGAAGGCGCTGATGCGGTTGGCCAATTGGGCCGCCGGCTGGCTGACGCCCTTTTCCTGCAATTGCTTGTCCACCAGCACTACCTGAACATCGCCATCGCGGGCGATCAAATCCAGCGCGTCCTGACTGCGCGCAACGCCGACGAAGGTCAGACCGTAAGGGTTTTCCAGCCGGACCGCGGCGGCGCCCAGTCCGGCCAGCACATCGGCCTGCCATTTGGCGTCGTCGCTGACCACCAGCACTCGGCTAACGGGTGTCATGATTGGGTTTCTCCTGTTGATGTTGCTTTGCGCTGTTATTAATGGATTTGTCTGCCTAAGTCGCTCGCGCACTCGCTTGTTTTTATATTTGCCTATCCTATCCACATCGGCGCGTCGGCGTCATTTTGCAGTCGCACATCAGGGTTTCCCCATATTCAACGCAAGCTCGGCGCAGCCAGACAAGGCCGCCCCCTTGCGGTACAATCGCCGCCATGCTGACCCCTGCTGAAAAAGACGCCATTCGCGACCATTACCGGACCATAGCCGACAACCTGCCGGGCTTTCGCCCGCGCGCCGCGCAACGCCGCATGCTGGCGGAAATCGCCAACGCCCTGTCGCGCAGCAAGGACAAGGAAGGCGACGACTGGCCGGAACGCGCCGGCGAAAGCATCACCGTGATCGAAGGCCCCACCGGGGTTGGCAAAAGCCTGGCCTATCTGCTGGCCGGCGGCGTGATGGCCAAATCCCGCGCCAAAAAGTTGGTGGTCACCAGCGCCACCGTCGCCTTGCAGGAACAGCTGGTCAACCGCGACCTGCCCTTCGTCGTCGAGAACAGCGGCCTGCCGCTCACCTTCGCGCTGGCCAAGGGCCGCGGCCGCTACCTGTGCCCGCAACGCATCTACGCGCTAACCGCTGAAAACGCACAGGGCCAGCTGTTGGACCTGGACCCGACGCTGGCGCTGTGGGACCGCAAGCCGGAGGCCGGCGAAATCGAAACCCTGCGCCAGCTGGCCGACGCCTTCTACTACCGCCGCTGGAACGGCGACCGCGACGCCTGGGACAGCGTGATAGACGACGGTTTGTGGTCCCGCGTCACCAACGACCGCCACGGCTGCCTCAAGGCCGCCTGTCCCAACCGGCCGGAATGTCCGTTCTACCTGGCGCGCGACGTGCTGGAAAACGTGGACGTGGTGGTGGCCAATCACGACCTGATGTTGGCCGACGTGTCCATGGGCGGCGGCGTGATCCTGCCGGCGCCGGAAGAAAGTTACTACTGTATCGACGAGGCGCACCACCTGGCCAAAAAGGCGGTCAACCAGTTTTCCGCCGAACACTCCTTGGCTCAAGCCATGTCCTGGCTGGACAAAGTGGCCGCCGCCGCCATCCGCGTGGAAGCGCTGACCAATAAGGTGGACATCGTCAGTCAGGCGATTGAAGCCGCCAGCGCCTGCAGCGAAACCTTGACCGAATGGCTGTGGCTGCTGGAAGGCGAAGACGCGCTGGCCGCCTCCAGCGACAATCTGGAACCCACCTGGCTGATAGAAGACGGCGTGCTCCCGGAACGCTTCCAGGGCCCCACCGCCAATATGGCCACCTCGGCGCGCTCCCTGTTCAAGCAACTAAGCCAGCTCACCGACGCGCTGGGAGAAGCGCGCAAGGACAAGGGCGGCGAGGCGGCGCAAGTCGACAAGACCGCTTCCGACCTCGGCTTTCTCACCGCGCGCGCCGAGCAGTTGCTGGCGGTGTGGGAGTTGTTCGAGAAGGAAACCGAGCCCACCAGCCCGCCCATCGCCAAATGGATCACCCGCCGCGCCGAAGGCAAGGGGGACTACCTGTTCTCCGCATCGCCTGTCAGCGCCGCCGCCAGCCTGGCCGCCAACCTGTGGCGCCGCGCCGCCGGCGCCATCCTGACTTCGGCCACGCTGCGTTCGCTAGGCGAATTCGAACTGCTGCTGTCGCAAACCGGCCTCAAGTGGATGCCGGAAGTCAGCTGTGTGGCGCTGGATTCCCCGTTCAACTTCGGCGAACAGGGCGAGCTTTATCTGCCCCCCATGCTGGCCAGCCCCAAGGACGCCGGCGGTCATACCCGCGAAATCGTCGAATGGCTGCCCAAACTGATCGACCTCAAGGAGCCGGTCGGCACCCTGGTGCTATTCTCTTCCCGCAAGCAAATGCAAGACGTCGCCGCCGGCCTGCCGGCCGCGCTGCGCGAGCGGCTGCTGATTCAGGGCGAAATCCCCAAGAGCCTGCTGATCGAACAACACCATCAACGACTGAAACAGAGCGAGCCCAGCGTGATTTTCGGCCTGGACTCCTTCTCCGAAGGGCTGGACCTGCCCGGCGAAAGCTGCGTGCACGTGATTATTGCCAAGCTGCCGTTCGCCATGCCGGACGACCCGGTGGGCAAAACCCTGTCTCGCTGGATAGAGAAACGCGGCGGCAACCCCTTCATCGAACTGACGGTGCCGGAAGCCTCGATCAAGCTGGTGCAGGCTGTCGGCCGCCTGATTCGCACCGAGCGCGATTACGGCCGCGTCACCATTTTGGACAACCGGCTGCAAAAACAAAGTTACGGCAAGCGGCTGCTCGCCTCGCTGCCGCCATTCAAGCGCATCTGATTTTCGGGTAAAATACTAAATATTCAGCAACAAACAAAACGCCTGAACATAAAACGCCAAGCGCAAATCGCTTAGCAGACGATAAAAAACAGGCTAAACCAAAAGCAAACACTCCGGTCCACCGCCATGATCTGCAATCCATACGAAATAGTCATCCAGGGCATCACTTCCGAAGGGCGCACCTTTCGCCCCAGCGACTGGGCCGAACGCCTGGCCGGCATCCTAGCCTCCTTCGACGACCAAAAGCTGCACTATCACGCCCATGTCCGCCCGATGATGCTGGACGGCGTGCGCTGTGTGGCGGTGGATAAGAAACTGGAAAAAATCAGCCCGCAGGTGTTTTGCTTTCTGATGGACTTCGCCAAGGACAACGACCTGCGCATCGTCGATTGCCGCACCCTGCTGGACGAGGTCTACCCCAATCAATTCTTGGCGTAATTGCAACACTACCCCTGTCCGAATTGTCTTGATGCAACAACATTGCAACACCCACGTCATATTTTGTGGCTAAACTAATACAAGTGTTGTGGCGATACCGCACTTATCTACCTATAGATATTGCAGGTCCGTCAGCTTCGGCACCTGACTTTTAGTAAAGCAAAAACTGACTTGGAGCATTCAAGATGCAAAAGAAAAATCTGGCAGCCCTGCTTGCCGCAATGTTCGCCTTGCCCGTTGTCGCCCACGCTGACGTAACCATCTACGGTTTCCTGAGCGGCGGCATCGAATCGTCCAAAGCCACCGGCTCCGGCGGTTCCGAGTACAGCAGCCGCACCCGCATCGTCGATCACAACTCCCGCATCGGCTTCAAGGGCTTTGAAGACATCGGCGGCGGCACCAAGGCAATCTGGCAGGTGGAAAACAGCCTCCGCAACTTCGAACAAGGCGGCACCAACGACAAAGGTCAGAGCGCGACCTTCGCCACCCGCAACACCTTTATCGGTCTCGACAACGGCGACTTCGGCCGCGTGCTGCTGGGCCAACACGACTCCGCTTACAAGATGTTCACCGGCAGCAGCAACAGCGCGCTGGGCACCGACCTGATGGTCAATACCACCGCCGACAACTTCGGCAGCAGTTCGGTCAACAGCCGCGGCGAAGCGCGTATGGCTAACTCGGTTCACTACTTCTCCCCGAGCTGGGCCGGCTTCAAGCTGGGCGCGTCTTGGGGCGTGGACGAGAGCCGCGTGTCCGGCAACGACTCCAAACGCATCTCCCTGGGCCTGGGCTACACCTGGCAAGGCCTGAACCTGGCCGCCGCCTGGGATCGCCAGTACGATACCGCCGTTATCGCCAATACCAACTCGTACAACAACTCCAGCCCTGCGGTCCTGTCGCTGAACTCCGGCAAGAACGTCACCTTCTACGGCCTGGCCGCCAGCTATAAGTTCGACACCGGCACCTTCGTCGGCGGCAACTACGAGTGGGGCACTTACGACCAGGTAGGCGGCGGCCAAGTTAAGCAAGACGACTGGCTGATCGCTCTGGGCCAGGACTTCGGCGCGGCTTCGGTCAAGCTGTCCTACGGCCAGTTGGGCACCTTGAAAAATGTCGGCGCCGGCGTCAACGGCGACGACTTCAAGGCTAAGCAGTGGACTCTGGGCGGCACTTACAACCTGTCCAAGACCACCCAGGTGCTGGCTTACTACACCAAGATCAGCAACAACGCCAAAGCCAAGGCCAACTTCGCCAACAACCCGGTATACGATAGCAACCTGGGCGCCAGCAACGCTTCGTTGACCGCCGGCAACGACCCGCAAGCCTTCGGCGTGGGCTTCAAGATCGCTTTCTGATCCTGAACGACTGCCGTTCCAATCACGCCGCCGGCCTTGCCGGCGGCGTTTTTCATTTGCACAGGCTGGCGCGCAGCGCCTCAATCGCATAGCGCACTTTCGCAGGCTGGATATCGCGGCGCGGCGTCACCGCGTAGATCGCCAGCGGCGGCAGGCTCCACTCCGGCAATACCCGCAGCAGGCGACCGTCGGCCAACTCTTGCCGTATCTCCGGCTCCGGCTGCACCGCCACCCCCATGCCGGCCAGCACGAACTGGCGCGCGGCGACGATGTTGTTGCTGACCAAGCGAGCGTCCGGCTCGGCGGTGAAGCGGCTGCCGTCCGCGTGCTCGAAGGCCAGCCAACCCAGTTTGCGATCCGATAAAGCCACCCATTGCAACGAGGACAGTTGCTCCGGCCGCGTGATCGCCGGCTGGCGGGCGAGATAAGCCGGCGACGCGCACAGCACGTTCGGCCAGTCAGCCAGATGGCGCGCCACCAGGCTGGAGTCCTTGAGCACTCCGGCACGCAGCGCCAGATCGATGCGGTTGTCCACCAGGTCTATCATCTCGTCGTGGAAAAACAGCCGCAGCTTCAGACCCGAGTGCGCGCTCAATAAAGGCGTCAGCGCCTCGCTCAATAAGGCGCCGGCAAAGCCGGTGGGCGCGGCGATGCGCAGCTCGCCCACCGGCGCGTCTCGCAGCTCCAGCAGCCGCTGCTCGGCCAGCTGCGCCGCCGCCAGCATGTCGGCGCAGCCCTGATAGAACAGGCTGCCGGCCTCGGTCAACGTCAACTTGCGGGTAGTCCGGTGCAGCAGACTGACGCCATGCTGCTGCTCCAGCTTGCTGATATGCTGGCTCACCGCCGATGGCGTCATGCCCAGCTCGCGGGCCGCGCCGTTCATCGACCCCTTATCCACCACCATGGCGAAAACCGCCATGCGTCGTAATGCATCCATTTATTAAGCCCAACTAAACTATCAATGCTATTTTTGCTGGATTATCGCTCTATAATCAAGCTGCTATTCTGAACGCCATCAAACTTCATTATGTTTGGGGCCCTCGTAAAACCATTACGTCAGGGTTTTCGGCCCCCTGTTTATCGCGAAAAGGAATCCCCATGAAAATCGCACTGATCGGCGCCAGCGGCTTTGTCGGCTCGGCCATCTTGCAAGAACTGCTGTCCCGCAACCATCAAGTCAGCGCCATCGTCAGCAATCTGTCCAAACTGCCGCAACACCCGCAGTTGAGCGGCGTCGCCGCCGATGCCTACCAAGCCGGTCAGATCGCCGCCGCCGTAGCCGGCCACGACGCCGTGGTCAGCGCCTTCAACCCCGGCTGGAACAAGGCCGATATCCAGGCGCTGGCGGTGAAGGGCCACGACGCCATCGTCGCCGGCGTCAAGCAAGCCGACGTCAAGCGCTTCCTGGAAGTGGGCGGCGCCGGCAGCCTGGAAGTGGCGCCCGGCGTGCAACTGGTGGACACCCCGGAATTCCCGGCGGAATGGAAAGAAGGCGCGCTGGGTGTGCGCGAAGCATTGCGCCGCCTGCGCGAGGAAAGCACGCTGGACTGGACCTTCGTCTCGCCGCCGGCCTTCCTCCATCCCGGCGAGCGCAGCGGTAAATACCGCTTGGGTGGCGATCAATTGCTGTTCAACGGCGACAAGCCTGCTGATATCAGCGTGGAAGACCTGGCCGTGGCCATCGTCGACGAGCTGGAAAAACCACAACATCTGCGCCGCCGCTTCACCGCCGCCGCAGTCTAAACCCCAAGCCCGGCTCGCCCGGGCTTTTTCATGCCCGGCCCCCTCCTCGCCTTGCGCAAAGGGCCTCCCGTCCGCCCGGCCATGCCGTCCGAATGCGAAGCGGTTTCAACTCGCCGAACCCCCAACGCAACTTAGTCCTGACTCTATAATTCTAAATTGACAGCGGCCTCCAGCTTGTCTAGATTGCCCGGCTGCCGCAAGATGGCGGTGCGCTGGCACGCCCGGCGCCCCAGCCATGTGAAACCATGACAACGACAATAATAAGGACGGCCCAGGCCATCCTCACAACAACCCGGTTACCGGGACACAGCCCTTAAAGAGAAGCATTATGGCCATCAGTGTTTTTGATTTGTTCAAGATAGGCATCGGCCCATCCAGCTCCCACACAGTTGGACCGATGCGCGCCGCGCGCCAATTCATCGCCCGGCTGGAAAAAGACGAGTTGCTCACGCAAACCGCCAGTGTGCGCGCCGAAATGTTCGGCTCGCTGGGCGCGACCGGCAAGGGCCACGGCACCGACGTTGCGGTGTTGCTGGGCCTGCAGGGCGAGCAGCCCGACCTGGTAGACACCGACGCGGTGGACGGCATGCTGGCCGCCATTCGCGCAAGCAAGGCCATCGCGCTGCTGGGCAAGCACACCGTGCCCTTCGTCGAGGGCGAGCACCTGATCCTGCACAAGAAGAAAACCCTGCCTTATCACCCCAACGGCATGATTTTCGAAGCCTTCGACGCCGCCGGCGCCAGCCTGTCCAAGCGCGCTTATTATTCTGTGGGCGGCGGCTTCGTGGTCGACGAGGCCGCCATCGACGCCGGCTTTACCCCGCCGGGGGTCACCGAGCTCAAACACCCATTCAAGAGCGCCGCGGAATTGCTGGCCCTGTGCCAGCGCCACGGCAAATCCATCAGCCAGATCATGCTGGAGAACGAACTGGCCTGGCGCAGCGAGGAACAAGTGCGCGCCGAGCTGCTGAAAATCTGGCAAGTGATGCAGGACTGCGTCAAGCGCGGCTGCGAGCGCGAAGGCATCCTGCCCGGCGGCATGAAAGTCAAACGCCGCGCCGCCGACATGCACCGCAAACTGCTGGCCTCGCCGGAAGCAGCGCTGCGCGACCCGCTGACGGTCATGGACTGGGTCAATCTGTACGCGCTGGCGGTCAATGAGGAAAACGCAGGCGGCGGCCGCGTGGTGACCGCGCCCACCAACGGCGCGGCCGGCATCATCCCGGCGGTGATGCACTATTACGCCCGCTTCGTGCCCGGCGCCAGCGACGACGGCATCGTGCGTTTCCTGCTCACCGCCGGCGCCATCGGCGTGCTGTTCAAACTCAACGCCTCCATCTCCGGCGCCGAAGTAGGCTGCCAAGGCGAGGTGGGCTCGGCCTGCTCGATGGCCGCCGGCGCCTTGGCCGAAGTGCTGGGCGGCACCCCGGAACAGGTGGAAAACGCCGCCGAGATTGGCATGGAACACAATCTGGGTCTGACCTGCGACCCGGTGGGCGGCCTGGTGCAAGTGCCCTGCATCGAGCGCAACGCGATGGCCTCGGTCAAGGCCATCAACGCGGCGCGCATGGCGCTGCGCGGCGACGGCCAGCATTTCGTGTCGCTGGACCGGGTGATCAAGACCATGCGCGACACCGGCATGGACATGAGCACTAAGTACAAAGAAACCGCTCGCGGCGGCCTGGCCATCAACGTCATCGAAGTGCCGGTGAATATTGTTGAGTGCTGAGCCGCTGGCCTGTTAGCATCAAAGCCGATGGCGCTTGCGCGCCGTCGGCTTTTTTTACGACCTCATCCCGTGAAACACGAACCCGCCATGCATCACATCGCCACCGCCAGACTGCAACTGCGCCCGCTGCACGCCAGCGACGCCCCTTTCATGCTCAAGCTGCTGAACGAGCCGGCCTTCATCGCCAATATCGGCGACAAAGACGCCCACGACCTGCTCGGCGCGCTGCGCTATATCGAGGAGGGTCCGCAAGCCAGCTATCGTAAACACGGCCACGGCTTGCTGCTGGTGGAGCGGTTGGACGATGGCGTTCCGGTCGGCATCTGCGGCTTGGTCAAGCGCGAAGGCCTGGGCTATCCGGACATCGGCTACGCCTTCCTGGAACAATTCTGGGGCAGCGGCTACGCGAGCGAAGCCGCGCAGGCCGCCATAGAACATGGCCGCGAGCAGCTGGGGCACGCGGTGGTAGTGGGCATCACCGCGCCGCACAATCACGCGTCCATCCGCGTGCTGGAGAAAATCGGCCTGCTTTACCAGGGCCGGATCGAACTGCCCGGCATCGAAGGCGACAACTGTTACTTTGTCCCGCCGGCCCTGTTGAAAGATCAGCCCGCCTGAACTGGCGCCGCCGGCCGCAACCAGCGCCGGCACAGCAACACGCCCAGCACGGCGGCGGCCGTCGACATCGCGAACGTCGTCGCCATGCCGCCATGCGGCCACGCCAGCCCGCCGATCAGACCGCCGGCGCTGCCGCCGACGCCAAACGAGGCGATGATGTACAGACCCTGGGCGCGGCCGTGGTGATGTTGGTCGAACATGCGGTGGATCAAGCCCACCGAGGCGGCGTGGTGCAGGCCGAAAGTCAGCGCGTGCAACAGCTGCGCGCCTATCGCCACCCAGGCCAGCTCGGCCGCGGCGGCGATCAAGGCGAAACGCAGCGCCGCAGCCAATAGCGACGCCAACATCAGCGTTTCCAAGCGCGTGCGCGCCATGATCTTGGGCATCAGCAGGAATACCGCCACCTCGCTGACCACGCCCAGGCCCCACAGCATGCCGATCGCGCCTTGCTCGTAGCCCGCCTGTTTCAAGCCGATGGAAAAAAAGGTGTAGTAAGGCCCGTGAGCGAAGGCCATCAGGAAACAACAGCCAAACAGGGCCATCACCTCAGGCCGCCGCAGCGTAGCGGCCATTGATGTCGACTGCCCGTTCTTGCGTTCAGCGGCCACCTCCGGCACCCGCCAGGCCACCGCCGCCACCAGCCCCAACAACGCGCAGAGCGCCCACGGCAGATTGCCGATGCCGATGAGGTCCAGCAGCAAGCCGCCGCTCATCGCCAAACAAACAAAGCCTATCGAGCCCCAGACCCGCACCCGGCTGTAACGACCCGGCTGCGCACGCGTCAGGTGGGCTGTACTGGCCTCCACCAGGGGCAGCGCCGCCGCCCAGAAAAAATGCGACACGGCCAGGCTGACGAACACCCACCAGAAGGCGCGGTCCAGCCCTACCAGCAGGAAGGCCGCCGCCGACAACAGAGAAGTCGTCAAGATGATGGCGCGCCGGCGTCCGCGCCGATCCGCCAACCAGCCCCAAAAGCCCGGCGCGGCAATACGCGCCAACGTGGACAAGGCCATCAAAACCGAGATCTGCCAGGCAGAGAAGGACAGCGACTCCAGATACAGCCCCCAGAACGGGCTGAATAGGCCCTGAAAGGCGAAATAGCTGAAATAGAACAGGCTGAACGGCAACAGGGATACAGCAGGTGACGCGGAAGACGGCATGATGTGAAGCTCGGCCCTTAAACGGACTCCTGGTTGAAAACCTAAAACGGCGCGCGGAATAGCACAGCAGACTTTGAACAGGCTCTCAGAACTGCCCTTTGAACTTGCCGATCTCCCGCCGCGCCTTCTTGGTGGGGCGGCCCTCGCCATGCGGAAAGCTGGCGCGCTCGGCCTTCAGCAGCAGCAGTTGCTCGTCGCGCGCGCGCTGCGAAGCCTCGTCCTCGCGGTAGAGCAGCCGCGCCTCCTGCGCCGGGCGGCGCTGGGTGCTCAGCGCCAGCACCTCGACTCGGTACTCCAGCTGATTGATGCGCATCACCAGTTGGTCGCCCTCCTTGACCACCCGCGACGCCTTGACTCTGTCGCCGTTGACCTGCACCCGCCCCAATTCCAGCGCTTCGTGCGCGAGTTGCCGGGTCTTGAAGAAACGAGCCGCCCACAACCATTTGTCGAGACGGACCTTGCCAGCGTCCTCGCCCGAGGCCGCCATCTAGAGCACGCTCCATTCGGCGGAGGCCAATCCATCCAGCGTCAAACTAAGCTTGTCGCCGGAACGCACCGCCGCCACGCCTTCCGGCGTGCCGGTATAGATCAGATCGCCGGCTTGCAGGCCGTAGATTCGCGACAGATAGGCGATGATGGCCGCCACCGGGAACAACATCAACCCGGTATCGCCTTGCTGACGCAGCGCCCCGTTAACGCGCAACTCGAAGCTCAGCCGCTGCGGGTCGGCCACCTGAGCCGCCGGTGTCAGCCGGGACAGGCAGGCGGCGGTGGGAAAGCCCTTGGCCTTGGTCCAGGGATGGCCCTTGCTCTTGGCCGCCGATTGCACATCGCGCGCCGTCATGTCCAGACCAATGCCGTAGCCGGCCACATGATCCAGTGCTTCCGATTCCGCAATATCGCGGCCGCCCTTGCCTATCAGCAACACCAGTTCGCACTCGTGGTGCACATCGCTGGAATAGTCGGGCAGACGCAACGGCTCGCCCTCGCCGGCCAGCGCCGAAGTGGGTTTCAAGAACACCAGCGGCTCCTCTTCCAGCGGGTTGTTCAACTCCGCCGCGTGCGCGGCGTAATTGCGCCCAATGCAGAAGATGTTGCCCACCGCGACGTCCTCTTCGCCCAAGCGCGCCTTGAATGCCGACATGACCATCCTTTCCCGTTCAGTCCAACGTCAATTTAATCTTCGCGATTATCCCATAATTTCCATCCTCCCGGCATGCCAGGCCGAAAGGACAGCTAGGCAGATTGTGCACTGCGGCAACAAGATGCGGCTTTCGACGCGCCTTATCGTCCTCCTCCCGGTGAAAATGTCATGCAACCCTGTTACAGTCATGGCGTACCTTGCGACCGCACATTTTGTTGGAACCCGTTCAATGCCTTGAACAGCTTCTTAACTCGGTCCAATGCAGGAAAGCTTCGATAACGCTTCGGCACGTTTCAGGAGACAGCTTTGACCCAAGAAAGTACAAACCCGCTGGATAGTTTCTTCGCCAGCCTATCCGAGGCTAACCAACAATGGATGCAGCAGTTCGTCAACAACCTGCCGCTGCCCCCGCAACCTGGAAATGCTGAATTGCCGCTGGCCAACGCCTGGGGCGCCATGCTCAGCAACGCCGGCCAGTTGTTCGCCTGGCAAAGCAGCCTGTATCAGCAGCAGATGAATCTGTGGTCTCAGTTCCTGGGCCAGGCGCCCGCCGCCAACGGCGACGCCTCGGCGAAAAAGGGCGACCGCCGCTTCGCCTCTCCGGAATGGGACGAACACCCGTTCTATCACTTCCTCAAGCAGGGCTATCTGCTCACCAGCAAGTGGATGACGGAGCTGGTGGACAACGCCCAGCTGGAGGAAGAGGCCAAGGACAAGCTGGCCTTCGCCACCCGCCAATACCTGGACGCGGTCTCCCCCAGCAACTTCATGCTGACCAACCCGGACGTAATGAAACGGGCGATAGAGACCAAGGGCGAAAGCCTGGTCGACGGCATGAAGAACATGCTGGAGGACTTCCAGAAGGGGCACATCTCGATGTCGGACGAAAGTCAGTTCGAGATCGGCAAGAACATCGTGGTCACCCCGGGCCAAGTGGTGTTCCGCAATGAATTGATCGAACTGATCCAGTACACCCCCACCACCGGCCAAGTCTACGAAAAGCCGCTGCTGATCGTGCCGCCCTGCATCAACAAGTACTACCTGATGGACCTGCAGCCGGACAACTCCATGGTGCGCCACTTCGTGGCCCAGGGTTACCGCGTGTTCCTGATCAGCTGGCGCTCGGCGGAACCGGAGATGAAGCATTTCACCTGGGAAAGCTATATCGAGAAAGGCGTGATAGCCGCGGCGGAAACCGTGCGCAAGATCAGCAAGCAGGACAGCATGAACGCGCTGGGCTTCTGTGTCGGCGGCGTCATCCTGACCACCACCCAGTGCGTGCTGCAGGCCCGCGGGCTCAAGTATTTCGACTCCACCACCTTCATGACTTCGCTGATAGACCACGCCGAGCCGGGCGAGATCTCCTACTTCATCGACGAGAACCTGGTGGCCAGCCGCGAAGCCAAAATCGCCGCCGGCGGCATCATCAGTGGCAAGGAAATTGGCCGCACCTTCGCCAGCCTGCGCGCCAACGACCTGGTGTGGAACTACGTGGTCAACAACTACCTGCTGGGCAAAACGCCGGCGCCGTTCGACCTCCTATACTGGAACAACGACGCGGTGGACCTGCCGCTGCCGATGCACACCTTCATGCTGCGCCAGTTCTACATGAACAACGCGCTGACCAAACCAGGCTCCATCACCTTGTGCGGCGTGCCCATCGACGTTTCCAAGATCGACATCCCGGTCTACATTTTCGCCGCGCGCGAAGACCACATCGTGCTGTGGAGCTCCGCCTACTCCGGCATCCACTACTTGACCGGCGCGCCGTCCCGGCGCTTCGTGCTGGGCGCCTCCGGCCACATCGCCGGCTCGATCAACCCGGTGACCAAGGACAAGCGCAATTACTGGGTCAACGACAAGCTGCCGGAACACGCGGACGCCTGGCTGGAAACCGCGGAAAGCCGCCCCGGCAGCTGGTGGAAGGACTGGGACGCCTGGCTGGCTCCGCAATCCGGCAAGAAAGTCGCCGCGCCCAAGAGCCTGGGCAGCAAAGACTTCCCGCCGCTGCAAGCGGCGCCGGGCAGCTATGTGCTGGCCAAGGCCATGCCCAGCGTGGTGGCCAGCCTGCAGTAAACGCTTGTTTACGATCGGCAACGCGTCGGCGGGATAGGGTCAAGAAACTAGAACACCGCCCAAGCCGACGCGCCTTGCCACAGCCGTAAAACCGAGTTTTGTCAGTCATTCCAAAGACGCGCCGCCGACCGCTTCCAACGCCGGCGGCGCGTTGGCCGACACACCGACCTTCGCGGTCACATTGAAGAGAGACGGAGAAAAACATGGAAGTCGTGATTGTCGCAGCAACCCGCACCGCCATCGGCAGCTTTGGCGGCGCGCTGGCCAAGATCCCGGCCCCGGAACTGGGCGCCACCGTCATCAAATCGCTGCTGGCTCAAACCGGCCTGAAACCGGAAGACGTCAGCGAAGTCATTCTCGGACAAGTGCTGACCGCCGGCAGCGGCCAGAACCCGGCTCGCCAGGCCTTGATCAAGGCCGGCCTGCCCGTCACCACTCCGGCCACCACTCTCAACGTAGTCTGCGGCTCCGGTCTGCGCGCCGTTCACTTGGGCGCTCAGGCCATCGCCAACGGCGACGCCGACATCGTCATCGCCGGCGGTCAGGAAAACATGTCCTTGTCGCCGCACATCCTGCCCGGCTCGCGCGATGGTTTCCGCATGGGCAACGCTCAACTGATCGACACCATGGTCAACGACGGCCTGACCGACGCCTACAACGCCTATCACATGGGCATCACCGCCGAAAACGTGGCAGAGAAGTACGGCATCGGCCGCGAAGAGCAGGACGCGCTGGCGCTGGCCTCGCAGCAACGCGCCGCCGCCGCGCAGAAAGCCGGCAAGTTCAAGGACGAGATCACCCCGGTACTGGTGCCGCAGCGCAAAGGCGATCCGGTCGCTTTCGACAACGACGAGTTCATCAAGCACGACGCCAGCGCCGAAGGCTTGGCCAAACTGCGCGCCGCCTTCAAGAAAGAAGGCACCGTCACCGCCGGCAACGCTTCCGGCATCAATGACGGCGCCGCCGCGGTGCTGCTAATGTCGGCGCAGAAGGCCGACCAGCTGGGCCTGAAGCCGCTGGCCGCGATCAAGGCTTACGCGCTGACCGGCTGCGCGCCGGAAATCATGGGCATAGGCCCGGTGGCCGCCACCCGCAAGGCACTGGACAAGGCCGGCTGGACGGTGGAAGAGCTGGACCTGGTGGAAGCCAACGAAGCCTTCGCCGCCCAGGCGCTGGGCGTGGCGCGCGAACTGGGCTGGGGCCCGGACAAGGTCAACGTCAACGGCGGCGCCATCGCGCTGGGCCACCCGATCGGCGCTTCCGGCTGCCGCGTGCTGGTCACCCTGCTGCATGAAATGCAGCGCCGCGACGCCAAAAAGGGCCTGGCCACGCTGTGCATCGGCGGCGGCATGGGCGTGGCGCTGGCGGTGGAACGGCGCTAAGCCGTTTCGCGCAAACAAAAAACCCACCGGCTCCGGTGGGTTTTTTGTACTCGCGGGCAGGTTCAGCCCGAGCGCGCATTGTCGCCATGCTGGAGCAGGAATGCCATATTCAGTTCCAGCGGCGCGCCCAGCCACATGGCGAAATCGCTGTGATCCTCTACATCGTCGCCAGTCAGCGGATGCAGCAGCACGCTCAGCCCCTCCCGGTTCAACATCAGCCACGGCACGATTTGGCCAAACAAAGCCGGCGCGAAAGCGATCTGGTAAGCGCCCACCGGGTGCGGCCCGTAAGCCTGCTCGCGCCAGCGCCCCAGTTCCACCTCGAAGCGCTGCGCCACCGCCTCGCGCAGCCGCCGCGCAGCCGGCTGTTGCGCCGCGTCATAATAAACATGGGCGTGATAGCCCGTTACCTCAATCGCCTGTTGCATCGCTCGCCCTTTGTCCCTTGCCCGCTCGCGGCGGACCGGCCCCGAATAAAGCCAGTGAAGCTATCGTCTCCACCGCAAAAAATCAAGACAGCATATTCCTGCCGCGCGCGCCGAAACCTCCCGCGCCAAACAAAAACCTCCTGGCCGCGATGGCAGGAGGTTTGGGCGATTGACCGGCCCACTGGCCGGTGTAGACGGTCGGATCGACCGTGGAGAGGAACAACGCGCGAATTGAAGCCAACGGCACGATCGGCACATCAAGGCTGCCGCATCGCCGCGGCGCTCGCCTTAGTGGGGAACAATGATGGGGGCGCCGTCCGGCCCATGTTTCTTCTGATGCTTGGCCGCCCGTTTCTCCTTGGGCGTCATCAACGGCTGCTTCTTGGCTTCCTTGCTGCTGTGTCTTGATTTACTCATGATCAGCTCCTTGGCATGCATCGGCGGTGCCGATGCCGGCTCCAGTATAGACCTGTCCGCGGCGCTTGTGCCGACTCAAGAAATGACATGGCAATCATCAGCTATGCTCATACTCTTGCGCCTCGGTTTCATTAGCCACAGAATGCATGGCATACATCCCCCGGAGCCGGCATGAACACCCTCGCAACCCCTCAACTGGACACCATTCCGCAACGCATCGCCACCCTGCGCGCCGCCATGAAGAACGCCGGAGTCGACGCCTGTCTGGTGCCCTCGTCCGATCCCCACCTGTCGGAGTATCTGCCGGCGCGCTGGCAAGCCCGCCAATGGCTGTCCGGCTTCACCGGCTCCATGGGCACGCTGATCGTCACCCACAACTTCGCAGGCGTCTGGGCCGACAGCCGGTACTGGGTGCAAGCCGAGGCCGAACTGGCCGGCAGCGGCATTCAGCTGGTCAAGATCGTCAGCGCAGCCAGCGCCGACCACCTTGGCTGGATCTCCAAGACACTGAGCGCCGGCCAAACGCTGGCGGTGGACGGCGATTCGCTGGGCCTGGCCGCTGCCAAAGCGCTGCAAGCCGCGCTGGAACAGGCTGGCGCTCGCTTGCGCACCGATCTGGACCTGATAGACGTCATCAACTCGCAGCGCCCGCCGCTGCCGGACGCGCCGGTGTATCAACATGAGGCGGCGTTCGCGCCGCAAAGCCGCGCCGACAAGCTGACGCGCTTGCGCGCCGCCATGGCCGAAGCCGGCGCCGATTGGCACTTCCTGTCCACGCTGGACGACATCGCCTGGAGCTTCAATCTGCGCGGCAGCGACGTCAACTACAACCCGGTGTTCATCAGCCATGCGCTGCTGGGCCGGCAACAAGCCACCCTCTTCGTCGGCGAAGGCAAGGTTTCCGCCGAACTGCGCGCCCAACTGGCGGCCGACGGCGTCGAAGTCCAGCCCTACGCTCAGGCCAAGCCGGCGCTCGGCGCGCTGCCGGCCGGCGCCAGCCTGCTGCTGGACCCGCGCCGCGTGACCCTGGGCCTGCGCCAGGCAGTCAATTCAGCCGCCCGTGTGATCGAGGCGATCAATCCCAGCACCTTGTTCAAATCCTGCAAAACGCCGGAAGAAGCCGCCCACATTCGCGGCGCGATGGAACAGGACGGCGCGGCGCTGTGCGAGTTCTTCGCCTGGTTCGAAAGCGAGGTTAACCGCAGTCGCGTCACCGAGCTGACCATAGACGCGGAAATCACCGCCGCGCGCGCGCGCCGCCCCGGCTTCGTGTCCCCCAGCTTCGGCACCATCGCCGGCTTCAACGCCAACGGCGCATTGCCGCACTACCACGCCACCGAGGCCGCCCACAGCGAGATCAAGGGCGACGGCCTGCTGTTGATCGACTCCGGCGGCCAATATCTGGGCGGCACCACCGACATCACCCGCGTGGTGGCGGTCGGCGCGCCGTCCGCCGAGCAGAAGCGCGACTTCACCCTGGTGCTGAAAGGCACCATCGGCCTGTCCATGGCCCATTTCCCGCGCGGCACCCTGTCGCCCATGCTGGACGCGCTGGCGCGCGCCCCGCTGTGGCAGCAGGACATCGACTTCGGCCACGGCACCGGCCACGGCGTCGGCTACTTCCTCAATGTGCACGAAGGCCCGCAGAGCATTTCCCGCGCGGTGCCGGACGCCAATATGGCGATGCAGGAAGGCATGGTCACTTCGATCGAGCCCGGCGTCTACCGCCCCGGCCGCTGGGGCGTGCGCATCGAAAACCTGGTGCTGAACGTGGCCTCGTCGCAGAATGAGTTCGGCGACTTCCTGCGCTTCGAAACCCTGACCCTGTGCCCGATCGACACCCGCTGCCTGGACTTCAACCTGCTGTCCCGCGCCGAGGTGGACTGGCTGAACCAGTACCACGCCGAAGTGCGCGCGCGGCTGCTGCCGCTGGTGGACGGCGCGGCGCGCGAATGGCTGCTGTCCAACACCGAAACCATTTAAACCCCTCGCCGCCCGGGCGCGTCCGCGCCTGGGCCGTTTCTGCCCGATGCTAGACCGACTCAACGACCTCCGCCTCTTCCTCGACGCCGCCCAGCTGGGCAGCTTCTCCGCCGCCGGCCGCAAACAGGGCCTGTCGCCCGCCGCCGCCAGCGCCTGCATCCAGCGGCTGGAAGCCGCGCTGGACAGCAGGCTGTTCCAGCGCACCACCCGCCAGCTGCGGCTGACCGAGGCCGGCGAGATATTCCGCGACCACTGCCAGCGCGCGCTGGACACCCTGCAGCAAGGCCAGGACCGGCTGCAGCGGGAGCAAAGCGAACTCAGCGGCCTGATCCGGCTGTCCGCGCCGTCGGATCTGGGCCGCCACGCCTTGCTGGACTGTCTGGACGAATTCCGCCGCCTGCACCCGGCGGTGCATTTCGCCCTGCAATTGGACGACACCCCGGCCGATTTGATCGGCGAAGACATCGACATCGCCATCCGCTACGGCCAGCCGGCGGACAGCGGCCTGATCGCGCGCGAGCTGGCCGCCAGCCGCCGCGTGGTCTGCGCCGCGCCGGCGCTGCTGGCCCGCACCGGCACGCCGCGCCATCCGCGGCAGCTGGCCGAGCTGCCGACGCTGACCCTGGTCACCGGCGACGGGCCCATGCATGAATGGCCTTACCGCGAGCACGGCCAGCGCCGCGCGCTGCGGCTGGAGCGCGCGCAGCAAAGCAACGACGGCGAGGTGATCCGCCGCTGGGCGCTGCAAGGCCAGGGCTTCGCCTACAAATCGCTGTTGGACATCGCCGACGATCTGCGCCAGGGCCGCCTGCTCACGGTGCTGGACGACTACTTCACCGACAGCGCGCCGCTGCACCTGCTCTATCCCGGCCAGCGCGGCCAGCCGCTGCGCATCCGCCGGCTGATCGATTTCCTGCGCGAGCGGCTGTCGGCGCTGCCGGCCACCGCGCTGCTGCCGGAGGCCGGCGCCCAATTGTAAGAACCTGTTTACGATCTGCTGCGCGTCGGCGATACGGCGTTGAAGCCGAGCTCAAAATGCTCATGTACCAACCGTACATTCCGCTTTCTCGCTCGTTTTCGCCTTGTCTCGCCTTAGCTCGCGAGATCGTAAACAGGCTCTAAGAAAACCGCGGCGCGGCCAATGGCCGTCCCGCGGTTGTGGAACGCAACTCAAAAACTCAGTCCGCCGGCACCTTGTCCGCCTGCAGCGCGAAGCGCGCGATCTCGTCCTTGCGCATGAAGGCGACGCCGGCGTGGCTTTGCGCGTAGCGGATGAACTGCTCCAGCGCCTTGACCCGCGCAGGCGAGCCGGAAATGCGGTCGTGGGTGCTGATCGACATCATCCGCCGCCGCGAACCCGCCTCGGCGTAGAGCAGATCGAACTCGGCCTTCAGATCGGACAGATAAGCCTCGTTGCTCAAGGCCGGCGAATCGAAGCGCACGATGTCGTTGTTGCGCAAGGTATAGGGCACCACCACGAAGGGCTTGCCCTTGACCGGCACCGTGAACGGCTCGTCGCGGCTGACGTTGTCGATGTGATAGAGAAAGCCCAGCTGCTGCAGAATGCCCAGGGTATTGGGCGTGCCGCGCAGCCAGAAGGCGTTGAAGCCCACCGGACGCGCGCCGGTGGCGCACTCTATGCTGGCGATATTGGCGCGATAGGCCGCCTTTTCCTGCGCCGGCGACATCGGGTACTGCGGCTCCCAGGTCTGGCCGTGCGCCGCCGCTTCGTGGCCGCGCGCCACGATCTCGCGCGCTAGCTGAGGGCTGCGGTCCACCGCCTGCCCCACCATGTGCGAAGTCACCTTCACGCCGGTGCGATCCCACAGGTCCAACAACCGCGGAATGCCCTCCTTCACGCCGTAGTCGTACCAGCTTTGCATCGGCAGATCCGCGTACTTGGGGTCCAGCGGCGGGAACGGCCCGCTGGCGCCGCGCTCCGGCTGCGCGCCGGCCTCGAACTGCATGGAAATCGAAATCGCCAGGCGCGCGCCATTCGGCCAGAAGGCGCCGCCGCTTGCTGTGTTTGCCGTCATCTTGCTTGCTCCAGTCGCCGCCAGCGCCGCGCCGTGCGCCAGCATCAGCGCGGTGCCGCCCGCGGCCGCGCCGGCCAGGAACTGGCGACGATTGATGGGTAGGGTATCGGACATCTCGAGTCCTCTTGTTCTCTTCGGCGCGGCCTACAACAAGGCCCCACCCTCCACGTCCAGCACCGAGCCGGAGATGAAACCATTGGTCATCGCCAGCAGATAGGCTTGCGCCAGTTCCGGCGGCTGGCCGACGCGGCCGACGGGCAGGCCCTGCCCGATGCGCGCCAGCGTCGCCTGGCGCGCGGCGGAACCGGCCTCGCCCCACAACTCGGTGTCCACCACGCCGGGGCTGACCACGTTGACGCGGCGCGGCGCCAGCTCCTTGGCCAGATTCTTGGCCGCCGCCTCCAGCGCGGCGTTGACCGTGCTTTTCAGCAGGCCACCGCTGGAAAATTTGCGCGCCAGCAGGCCGGAAGTGAAAGTCACCGACGCCCGCTCCGTCAGATAGGGCAAGGCCTCGCGCACCGCCAGCAGACTGCCGAACAGCTTGACGTCGAAAGTCTGCCGCAGCGCTTCCTCGCTCAGCTCGGCCAACGCCGGCGCGCCAACCCGCGCGCCGGCGGTCAGCACCAAGTGATCGATGCGGCCGATGTCTGCGAAGGCCCGGGCCAATGTCAGACTGTCGGTCATGTCCGCCTGAATCCCCTCACGGTCCTCCTCGGATTGGACGGTACGCCCCAGCACATAGACCCGGGCCCCGGCCGCCGCGGCCGCATCCGCCACCGCCCGGCCGATGCCGGAGCCGCCGCCCAGCACCGCCACGGTCTGGCCGTGGAAAGAAAAGGTCGCCGCGTTCATGGCTTCACCACGCCCAATTGCTGCATCAGGGTCAGATTGTCTTCCAGATGCCAGTTCTCGGCGATGCGGCCGTTCTTGACGCGGTACAGGTCGAAAGCCTGGAACTCCACCGGCTGCCCCTGGCCTTGCACGTCGCCGAAGCGGCCGCTGAAATGCCCCTGGAAATGCAGGCGCAGCGCGACGCGGTCGCCGGCCAGCACCATGTCGGTGACGTCCACCTTCAAATCCGGCACCGCGGCGCGGAACTGGCGCGAAGCCTGCAAGGGACCGGCCACGCCCTGCTGGCGGCCGGCGGGCAAGGTGCGGTCGACAAAGTCGGGGTCCAGCGCCAGCTCGGCGTAGCGCGAATCGCCGCTGTTCCAGAACGCCGCGTAGCGCAGCGCGGCCAGTTTCATCGCCGCCGCGCTGCCGGCCGGACGGTCCGCCCACACCCGCGCCGGCTGCGGCAGGTTTTCCGCCGCGCCGGCGAAGGCCGCGGTCAAGGCCAGGCCGAAGCCCAGCGCCAAGGTCAAAGCTTTCATCATCGTCTCCCGATTGCGGCGTCACCAACACAGCGACACCGGACCAGCGCATTGTGTCGCCGGCCATGGAATTTGATAATTGGCTTTATATTTGGATGATCTGCTTGTTGAATTTGAAAATAGGCGCAAAAAAAGGCGAAGCGCAGGCGCTTCGCCTTTCTCAAACACAAGCCGCAGCGGATCGTGAACGGGTTCTTAGAACGTGTTTACGATCTCGCGAGCTAAGGCGAGACAAGATAAAAACAAGCGAAAAAGCGGAGTGTACACACGGTACATGAGCATTTTGAGTTTGTTTTTAACGCCCCTTTCTACTCATCCCGCCGACGCGCAGCAGATCGTAAACAGGTTCTTAGCCGCCGGTGCCGCCCACGGTCAAACCGCCGTCTATGCGCAGCGTAGGCTGGCCCACGCCCACCGGCACGCTCTGCCCTTCCTTGCCGCAGACGCCAACGCCCTGATCCAACTGTAGATCGTTGCCTATCATGCTGACGTAGTTGAGCACGTCGGGGCCGTTGCCTATCAGGGTGGCTCCCTTGACCGGGTAGCTGAGCTTGCCGTTTTCGATGCGCCAGGCTTCCGACGCCGAGAACACGAACTTGCCGCTGGTGATATCCACCTGGCCGCCGCCAAAGTTGACCGCGTACAGGCCGTCCTTGACCGAGGCGATGATTTCCTGCGGATCGTGCTGGCCGGCCAACATATAGGTGTTGGTCATCCGCGGCATCGGAATGTGGGCATAGGACTCGCGGCGGCCATTGCCGGTGGCGCCCACCTGCATCAGCCGCGAATTCATCGCGTCCTGCATATAGCCCTTAAGCACGCCGTCCTCTATCAGCACGGTGCGCTGGGTGGGGTTGCCCTCGTCGTCTATCGCCAGCGAGCCGCGGCGCTCTTCCATGACTCCGTCATCCACCACCGTGACGCCCGGCGCCGCCACACGCTGGCCGATCTTGCCGGAGAAGGCGGAAGTGCCCTTGCGGTTGAAGTCGCCTTCCAGACCATGGCCTATCGCCTCGTGCAACAGCACGCCGGGCCAGCCCGGGCCCAACACCACGGTCATCTGCCCCGCCGGCGCCGGACGCGAATCCAGGTTGGTCAAGGCCTGATGCACCGCCTGGCGCGCGTAGCGCTCCAACACCTCGTCGTCGAAGTAGGCCAGGTCGAAGCGACCACCGCCGCCGCTGGAGCCCTGCTCTCGTCGGCCGTTTTGCTCCGCGATCACCATCACCGACAGCCGCACCAGCGGCCGCACATCAGCCGCGCGCACGCCGTCGTGGCGCGCCACGTAAACCACATCGTATTCGCTGGCCATGCCGGCCATCACCTGGATCACCCGCGGGTCCAGCGCCCGAGCCATCCGTTCCACCTTTTCCAGCAAGGCCACCTTGGCCGCCGCCTCCAGACTGTGACAAGGGTCCAGCGCCGGATACAGCGGTTTAGGCGCTCGCGGCGTTTGCCGTCCGGCGGAACCATCGCCGCCCGCCTGGCCGATGGCGCGCACCGCGTCGGCGGAACGGCTCAGCGCCTCCAGGCTGATGGCGTCGGAATAGGCGAAGGCGGTCTTGTCTCCGGCCACCGCGCGCACGCCCACGCCTTGGTCGATACTGAAGCTGCCGGACTTGACGATGCCCTCTTCCAGGCTCCAGGCCTCGCTGCGGGTGTATTGAAAATAGAGGTCGGCGTAGTCGATGGCGTGGTGGCGCATGCGCGCCAGCGTGGCCTCCAAAGCCGCCTCGTCCAGGCCGTAAGGCTTGAGCAGCAGGCTGTCTGCCGCGGAGAAAGCATCTTGCATCATGTCGGGTTCTTTCACGCGAGTACGCGGTGCGCCAGCGCCGGCAGGCGGGTGCGCACCGACTGGATCAATGTCGGGTCGATTTCGGCGAGGATCACGCCCTCGCCCTTGTCTATTTCAGCCAGCACGCGTCCCCATGGATCGATGATCATCGAATGACCATGGGTCTTGCGGCCGTTGTCGTGTTCTCCGCCCTGCGCGGAGGCCAGCACATAGCTCTGGTTCTCGATCGCGCGCGCGCGCAGCAGCGGCTCCCAATGCGCCTCGCCGGTGGTGGCGGTGAAGGCCGCCGGCAGAATCATCAGATCATAGGGCGACAGCTGGCGGAACAGCTCGGGGAAACGCAGATCGTAGCAGATACCGAAGGCCATCTCGGCAAAGCCGAGGTCCGCCTTCACCGGCTGCTCGCCCGGCCGGATGGTATTGGATTCGCAATACGTCTCTCCCAGGCCGGAAAAGCCGAACAGGTGGATCTTGTCGTAGCGGGCCCGTACCTCGCCATTCGGGTCGAACAGCAAGGTGGTGTTCAGCACCCTCTGCGGCTCCGGGCTGCGCAAGGGCACGGTGCCGGCCGCCAGCCACACGCCGTTCTCGCTCGCCATCCGCGCCAGCGCCCGCTGGATGGGGCCGTCGCCGTAGGCCTCGCACACAGCCACCTTGTCGGTTTCCTGTTTTCCCATCAGGCAAAAGTACTCGGGCAAGACCACCAGCCGCGCGCCTTTGGCGGCGGCTTCCGCCACCCAATGCGCGGCGCGCTGCAAATTGGCCGTCACGTCGGAGCCGGACACCATCTGCACCGCCGCCGCCAGGAATTTTTGCTTCATGGTTTTCCCCCTTTGTTCTGATGTATCGGACCGATCGCCGTGCGCACCACTTTAGGATCCCGCAGCGAACCGCTCACTTCGTAATCCACCGACAAGATGCGTCCCACCGGATCGCGCAGCACTTTCTGCGCCGCCAGCGTGGCGATGCCCACCACCGGATTGAGCAAGGCCGCGCCCGCCGCCAACGCCACGCTTTCCGCCAAGCGCGGCATTACATGAACTTTCAGCGTCTGGGTTTCCTTGCCCAGATCCAGCTCTCCGGAAATCGCCACGTCGGCGCCCGGCCCCTTCATTTCCACCTTGGGAGATGTGAACAGGCCGTTCCGCGCCTGCGCCTCGCCTTTCAGGCTATCAAAGGCGAAACCGTCGCTGAACACATCGGTGAAGTCCAAACGGATGCGGCGCGGCAGCGATTGCAGGCTGAGCGCGCCCAACAGCTTGACCACGCCCGGATCCACTTTGGCGAAGCGCCCATCCTTGAAGTCTAGCGCCAATTCGCCGGACACCTTGGCCAAATCCAGATCGCCCAAGCCCCCGGGCCAATTCAAGCGGCCGCTGAGCACACCTTGGCCGTTGCGGAAAATCTCGCCCTGGCCCAGCCGCGCCAGCAGCTTGCCGGCGTCGCCGACATTCAGTTCGAAGCGGGCGTCGACATTGCCGGCGCCGCGCGCGTCCGAACGCACCGTGGCCTTCAGCGTGCCGTCGTTGGTCGTCAGCCGCAAGGGCGCCATCTGCCAGACGCTGCCTTCGCGGCGCGCCTCCAGTTCCAGCCGGCCCACCGAACGCCCCTGCAACACCAGTTCGCCAACGCGCACCTTCATCTCGGGCAGCTTGCGGTTCAGCACCGAGGGCTCGCCGCCGGCCTTGGCCTCGGTCGCGCCCTCCTTCTTGTCCGCCGGCAGCGTCAAGGCCAGCCGGCTCAGATTGGCTTGCAGCAAACCGTTGCCTTCCGGCCGGTAGCTGGCGTCGCCGCTCATCTCGTTGGAGCGCAGCTGTATGGTCCAGGCCTTGGACAGTTCGCGGTTGCCCAGCCGGGCATTGACCTTGTGCAGGCTCAGGCCCGGCAATACCAATTCCGGCGTTTCCAACTCCAGCTGCAAGGCCGGCAAAGCCGACAAGGCCCCCGCCCCCCCTCCGCCACTGGATTGCGTGGCGCCGTCCGCCAGCTTCAACCAATCATCCAACACCACTCTGGGTTGCGCCACCCGCACCGTCAGGCCGGACGCCGCCGGCTCGCCCGGCGCGCGTCCCACGCCCAAGGCGCCGGCCTGCAAGTCGCCGTGCTCGTTCAAACGCAAGCGTCCGCCTAGCATGCCGTCCAGGCTGAAATCCAGCCGCAGGGTCTGCGCGCCGCGCATCTGCTGCGGCCGCAACTGTAGTTGCAGCGGCAAAGCCGTCGCCGCGGCCTTGGCCAAGGGCGGCGGCAAGTCGAAGGCGGTGCCCTGCAGGTCCGAGACCACCGTCAGGCTCTCAAGACCTTGCTTGACGACGAACTGCGCGCGATAGCCGGACTTGCCCGCCGCTTGCTCCGCCAGCGCCGGCAGATATTGCTTCAACACTTGGCGCGAATCGGCCTGGCCGGCTAGTTCGAAGCGCATGCGCCTGTCGGCTCCGGTGTTGGCCTTCAACTGGAACGCGCCGCCGAAGCCGCTGAACTGCAGACCGGGGCTGTCCACGCCGCGTTCGGTGAAGGTCAGTCGGCCGCGGGCCTTGCTCAGCGGCGGAATCGGCAAGGATTTGAATTGCAAGGCGTTGTCGGCGAAGTGAAGATCGCCGCGCACCGCCACGCCTTGTTCTCCGGCCAGCGGTATCGCCAACTTCAGATCCAGGCTGGCATTCCCGCCGGCTTCGATCTGGCCGGTAAAGCCGTCCAGCCAGCCGTCCACCGGGCTTTGCGTGGTGAAGGCCAGCATGCGTTGCAGGCGGTCGGCCGCGCGGCCCTCCACCGTCAGCATGGGCACATTGGCGCCCAAATTGTCTATCACCGCCTTGACGCCGCTCAGCGGCACGCCCACCGTCGTGGCGCGGCGCGCGTTCACTTCCATCCGCTCGTTGCGGAACAGCAGTTGGGCGTCGATGTCGTCGATGCGAGGCCAGCCGGGCTGGTAACTGAGGCGCGCCCGTTCCACCTCGGCCTCCACCAGAAACTCGCCGCCCTTGCCGCCCTCAAAAGGGAACTGGTCCAGATCGCCGCGCAGCTTCATCGTAGCCTGACGCAGCCGCCCGCCTTGCAAGGCCTGGCGCAGCCAGCGCAAAGTGTGCTCGCCCACTTCATGCGGCAGGTACTCCGCCACCCTGGCCGCCGGCACCCCGGCGATGCTGGCGCGCAGATCCGCGATGCCTGCGCCTCCGCCCTGATGCCGATAGCTGCCTTGCAGGCTGCCGGATAGATCCGCGTTGGAGAAGGCGACCTGACGGAAGTCCAAAGCCACCGCCTGCCCCTGCCGCTGCCAGCCCACATCGGCGGTCAGTTTGTCGAAAGCCAGCGGCGCGACGAACACCGACGGATAGCTGACCTGGGACTTCCCGGTATCCAGCTGCAAGCGGCCGCCCTTTTCATCAAAGCTGATCGCGCCGCTGACCCCGGCCACGCCCGGCAGTTCGTCAAACGGCTGCCAAGCCAGCTTTTCAAAACGGGACTTGAGTTTGAAGGCCCTGGGCGCTTCCAGCGCGCCTTTCCAGCTGACGGTCAGGTCGCGCAAGGCGCCGCTGGGCGAAAAGCGCGCGAACAGCGGGTTGCGATCGGCGCCCAGCGCGTGGATGAAGGGCGTTAGATGGCTGAGGTCGACGTTGTCCAGCGTCAGTTGTCCGAAGCCCTGCTCGCCGTAGCGCCACTCGCCGTCGATATTGGAGTTGTCGAAAGCCAGCCCGCTGGCGCTGGCCAGGCTCAGCCGGCTGGCCTTGACCTTATAGCTGCCGCTGAGCTGACGCGTCAGCTGCAACTCGCCTTGCAGACGCGGCAACACCAGTTCGTGCGAATCCGGGGGCGTGTAGGCGGCGTCGTGGACGTTGACGCTGGCTTTCAAGGCGTCGATGGCGCCGTCGGAGAAGGACATTTCCACCGTGCCGCTGCCCTCTCCGCTGCGCAGCATGCCCAGCTGCTGCAAATAGCGCGTCCACGAACCCGCCCGGGCGCCGTCCAGCGCCACTTTGATCGAGCCCGACCACTGCTGCCAGGCGGCGATGTCGTCGCCGCGCCAGGAAGCGGTCAGATCGAAACCCTTGCCCAGTGACGCCGCCGGCTGGCCGGAGAGCTTCAGTCCGTGGCCGAACAGACCCGCGCTCAGTTTGAGCTGGCCCTGACTCAGGTCCAGCCTCGGCAGCCCCAGCAGTTCATCCTGCCAGCTCAGCCGCGCATCGATGATCTCCAGGCTGGACTGGCGCAGCAGCCAGTTGCCAAGACCGCTGCCCGCGGGGCCGGAACTCAGGTCGAAGCCGTTGAGATAGATCACGCCCTGGCGCGAACGCAGCAACTCTACCGCCGGCCCCTTGACCACCACGCTGGACAAGCGCGGCTCCAGCGCCAGCAGCGAACGCCACGACGGTTCCAGCGATACCTGGCGCAAGGTCAGCGCCTTGCCGTCCTGCGGATTGGCGATGGTGACACCGCCCAGTTCAAAGCGCGGACCGACGGTCAGCCACTCGCCGGACAGGGCCGCCACCTGCACCGGCCGTCCCAGCGACTGACTCAGATAACGCTCCAGCGGCTGGCGAAACTGGTTCAGATTGGGCAATAACCAAAAAGTGAACGCGCAAAAAGCCGCCAGCAGCAGTGTCAAGGCGGTGGCGACGGCCATTCCCAACAGCGCACAGGTCCGTTTCAGGACCTTGACCACATGGATATGGGACAGAACGGAGAATAGCTTTTCCAAATGCGGCAAACCGTTACAATGTGGCCATCAAGAATTGACATGCCGTAGGGGCCTATTATGCCAGCAAACACGGCCGCTGCCATTGCCCGCAGCCGCGAGTTCTCTCACTATCTGCAACGTTTGCTGACCGCCCAGCCCGCCGAGCTGGCCAGGCTGGAAAGCCGGCTGAGCCACCGCTTCGATGCCGCGGAGATGAACGCCTTCGCCGATTGGGAAGCGCTGACCGATGCCGAAAGACTGGCCCCGGCGCTGCGGCGGCTGCGGCAGGCCGTGGTGGCGCGACTGATCTGCCGCGACCTCAACGGCCTGGCGGATCTGGACGAGGTGGTATCCACCATTAGCGCGCTGGCCGATTTCGCCGTCCAACGGGCCCTAGCCTCCGCGCGCGCCGGCCTCGCCCACTACGGGGAGCCGATAGGCGAGGATAGCGGCGAGGTCCAGCAACTGATCGTCATCGGCATGGGCAAACTGGGCGGGGGCGAGCTCAACGTCAGTTCCGACATTGATCTGATCTTCATCTACCCGGAAAGCGGCGACACCGACGGAGCCTCCCGCGGCGGCCGCTCCATCAGCAACCACGAATACTTCACCCAGGTGGGCAAGCGGCTGATCGCCCTGCTCAACGACGTCACCGCCGATGGCCAGGTATTCCGCGTCGACATGCGGCTGCGGCCCTACGGCGATTCCGGCCCGCTGGCGATGAGCTTCGCCGCCCTGGAAAACTACCTGCTGAGCCAGGGCCGGGAATGGGAACGCTACGCCTGGATCAAGGCCAGGCCGCTCAGCGGCGACGCGGCGGCGCTGGCCGACACGGCGCGCCCCTTCGTTTACCGCAAATACCTGGATTACAGCGCCTACGGCGCGATGCGCGACCTGCACGCGCAAATCCGCCGCGAAGTGGCCCGCCGCGATATGGCCGAAAACATCAAACTGGGACCGGGCGGCATCCGTGAAGTCGAATTCATCGCACAAGTATTCCAGCTGATACGCGGCGGCCGCGACCGCAGCCTGCAACTGCGCGGCACCCGCGAAACCTTGCGCCGGCTGGGCGAGCTGCGGCTGTTGGAGCCCGCCGCCGTCGACGAACTCCTGCAGGCTTACGCCTTCCTGCGCAATCTGGAACATCGGCTGCAATACCTGGACGACCAGCAAACCCAAACCCTGCCCGCCGGCGCCGACAACCGCGCCCGCATCGCCGCCAGCATGGGCTGCGCCGACTGGGACCAGTTCATGAACCGGCTTAACCAGCAGCGCCGCAAAGTCACCCGCCACTTCGAGCAAGTGTTCATCCTGCCCACCGAGGGCGCTACCGACCACCCCCTGGCCGATCTGTGGCGCGACATCGCAGAGGAGTTGCCGGTGGAGCGGCTGCGGCGGATGAGCTTCGCCGAACCGGAACAAGTGGCGCGCCAGTTGCAAAGCCTGGCCCAAGGACAGCGCTACCAGCAGATGCCGTTAAACGGCCGCAAGCAGTTCGACCAACTGATGCCCGCCTTGATCGAGGTCGCCTCCCGCTTCGACAACGCCGACGCCACGCTGACGCGCATCATCGCCTTGATGGAGGCGATCAGCCGCCGCGCATCCTACCTGGCGCTGCTGACCGAATACCCGCAAACCCTGCAACGGCTCGCCTCGCTTTATTCGTCCAGCGCCTGGGTCTCCGGCTACCTGACCCGCCATCCCATCCTGCTGGACGAACTGTTGGACGCGCGCGTGCTCTACGCCACGCCGGACTGGCCGCAGCTGGCGGAACAGTTGGAACAACAGCTGCGCCAGGCTGACGGAGACGTGGAAGCCAAGATGGACGCGCTGCGCCACTTCCAGCACGCGCAATCCTTCCGCCTGGTGGCGCAGGACTTGGCCGGCATGTGGACGGTGGAGGCGCTGTCCGACCAGCTTTCGCTGCTGGCCGACATCGTGCTGGCCGCCACGCTGCGCCACGCCTGGCTGGACATCCCCAGCCGCCACTGCGACACGCCGCGTTTCGCCATCATCGGCTACGGCAAGCTGGGCGGCAAAGAGCTGGGCTACGCTTCGGACCTGGACCTGATCTTCCTCTACGACGACGAGCACCCGGACGCCGCCGAACTGTACTCGCGGCTGGCGCGCAAAATGTCCACCTGGCTGACCAGCGCCACCGCCGCCGGCGTGCTCTACGACATCGACCTGCGGCTGCGCCCCAACGGCGCCAGCGGCCTGCTGGTCAGCTCGGTCAACGCCTTCCGCCAATACCAGGAACAGCAAGCATGGGTCTGGGAACACCAAGCGCTGACCCGCGCCCGCTACGTGGCAGGCGACGCAGACGTCGGCGCCCAATTCGAGCAGGAACGCCACGCCATCCTCACCCGCCGGCGCGAGCTTAGCGTGCTGCGCGACGAAGTGCTGGCGATGCGCCAACGCATGCTGGACAGCCACCCCGCCCGCGACGAAGACCCGAAGAACGCGCGCGGCGGCATCATAGACATCGAATTCATTGTCCAATACCTGATTCTGGCCCATGCCCACGCGCTCCCGGCGCTGACCGCCAACGCCGGCAATATCGCCTTGCTGGCCACAGCAGCCGAGGCCGGACTGATCCCCGCCGCCGACGCCGAAGCGGCGCGCAACGCCTATCGTCACTATCGCCGGCTCCAGCACGCCGCCCGGCTCAACGAAAAACAGACGGTCACGCCGGACGCGGCTTTGCAGCAGGACTACAGCCTATGCCGATCGCTGTGGCGGCTAGTATTCGAGCAAGCGCTCAATTTTTCCTGACAAACGGTTCACAGCGTCATAAGGGCGAGATAAACTCATTGGATACGGTCGGACAAGATCCGGCCCCATCCCAAAGCGAAAACACAATATTGGAGAACACCAAGATGTCGATGGCTGATCGTGACGGAAAAATCTGGTATGACGGCGAAATGGTGGACTGGCGCGACGCCACCACCCACGTTCTGACCCACACCCTGCATTACGGCATGGGCGTGTTCGAAGGCGTGCGCGCTTACGAAACCCCCAGGGGTCCGGCCATCTTCCGTCTGGAAGACCATACCGCGCGGCTGTTCCGCTCCGCCAAGATCCTGGGCATGGCGCTGCCGTTCACGCCGGAACAGATCAGTCAGGCCCACCTGGACGTGGTCAAAGCCAACGGCCTCAAGTCCTGCTATTTCCGCCCCATGGCCTTCTACGGTTCCGGAAAACTGGGCGTAGCGCCGCTGAAGAACGATGTCCGCGTAATCGTGGCTGCCTGGCCCTGGGGCGCCTACCTGGGCGACGAAGGCCTGGAAAAAGGCATCCGCGTGAAGACCTCCTCCTTCACCCGCCACCACGTCAACATCACCATGTGCAAGGCCAAGGCCAACGGCAACTACATGAACTCCATCCTGGCCAACAACGAAGCCACCGCCGACGGCTACGACGAGGCCTTGTTGCTGGATGTGGACGGTTTTGTGGCGGAAGGTTCCGGCGAAAACATCTTCATCATCCGCAAGGGCAAACTGTACACTCCGGACCTGACAAGCGCGTTGGAAGGCATCACCCGCGACACCGTGGTGCAGATCTCCAAGGAAATGGGACTGGAACTGATAGAAAAGCGCATCACCCGCGACGAAGTCTACAGCGCGGACGAAGCCTTCTTCACCGGCACCGCCGCCGAAGTCACCCCGATCCGCGAACTCGACAGACGCGCGATCGGCGACGGCAATCGTGGTACCATCACCGCCGAAATCCAGAAGCGCTACTTCGACATCGTCAAAGGACTGGATGCCGAACACCAGCACTGGCTGACCTACGTCAACTAAGCAAGACGAGCCGCCCGCGCGGCGGCTCCGCAAGGAATACAGAATGGCTGAACAGAAAGAAAACACTCAACGCGTGATCGAAGTCACCCAGCACGACCTGCCGCTGCATTGCCCGATGCCGGACATGGTGTCCTGGAACTCCCACCCGCGCGTGTTCCTGCCCGTGCACAAGACCGGCGAAGCGCTGTGCCCCTATTGCGGCACCCGCTACAAACTGAACGGTCCGGCAGGCGGCCACCACTGAGCCTGGCCCCGCGCCGGCAACGCAGCTAAGGTGTGGCGCGAGCCGCACCTTTTTTGCTTGCCCGCCCGCCTCCGTCTGCAAACCCAAGCCGGGCCGCCGCGACCCGGTTTCGGTTTGCAATCGGAACATCTGCAATGAAGAAGAAAATCCTCGTCATCGGCCCCTCTTGGGTCGGCGACAGCGTCATGGCGCAACCGCTGTACCAAAGACTGCACCAACGCCACCCCAATCTAGAGTTGCACGTATTCGCGCCGGCCTGGACCCTGCCGCTGCTGGCGCGGATGCCGGAAGTGGCCAAGGCCCACCTCAACCCCTTCGGCCACGGCGCCCTGCGCCTGGGCGAACGCTGGAAGGTGGCCCGCCAGCTGGCGGCCGAACGCTTCGACCAAGCCATCGTGCTGCCCAACTCGCTGAAATCCGCCTTGATCCCTCTGTTCGCCGGCATCCCCTTGCGCACCGGCTTCCTAGGCGAATCGCGCTACTGGATCCTCAATGACGCGCGCGAACTGGACGAACAGGCGCTGCCGATGATGGTGGAGCGCTTTTGCGCGCTGGCCGAAGACAAGGGCGCGCCGCTGCCGCGGCCGCTCAGCCATCCTCGGCTGGCGCTGACCAATGCCAGCCAGCAAGCGGCGCTGGACAAACTGAAGCTCGACGCCAGCCGCCCTGCGGTCGCCTTCTGCCCCGGCGCCGAGTACGGCCCGGCCAAACGCTGGCCGGCCCGACACTTCGCCGAGCTGGCGCGCCGCTTCGACGCCGCCGGTTACGCGGTATGGTTGTTTGGCTCCGGCAAGGACCGCGAAGTGGGCGACGACATCAGCCGCCTCTCCGGCGGCCTGGCCGTCAACCTCTGCGGCGCCACCGGTCTGGAAGAAGCGATAGACCTGATCGGCCTGACCCGGCTCGCCGTCTGCAACGATTCTGGCCTGATGCATGTGGCGGCGGCGCTGGACAAACCGCTGGTGGCGCTGTACGGCTCCTCCAGCCCCGATTTCACGCCGCCGTTGTCGACGCGGGCCGCCATCGTCTCCCTCAACCTGGATTGCAGCCCCTGTTTCGAGCGGACCTGTCCGTACGGTCATACCGATTGCCTGGAAAAAATGGAGCCGGATCGGGTCTGGCAAGCCGCGCTTCCGCTGCTGCCCGTCCACACCCAAGAAAAAACACAATAATGAGCACAGACAACACCACACCCGTCGAAGAAAACAGCCGCCGCATGGAACTGGTCCGCGCCGCGGCGATGCTGTTCCGCGACCAGGGCTACGAACGCACCACAGTGCGCGACCTGGGCAACGCGGTCGGCATGCAATCCGGCAGCCTGTTCTACCACTTCCGCACCAAGGAAGAAATCCTGGTCGCGGTGATGGCTCTGGGCATCACCAGCACCACCGAGCAATTAAAGCGCGCCCTGGACGAAGCCGGATCGCCGCGGGCCAAGCTCGCAGCGCTGTTCCGCGTCCATCTCAATTCGCTGCTGGGAGACAATCAGGCGGCGCTGGAAGTGATGCTGTACGAATGGCGCAGCGTGTCCGCCGCCGCCAGGCCCGGCCTGATCGTGCTGCGCGACCGCTACGAAGCGCTTTGGCAACAAGCGCTGGACGAGGCCGCCGCCGCCGGCCTGGTCAAATCCGACACCGCGCTGCTGCGCCGCACCTTGCTGGGCAGCTTGCATTGGTCGGTGCAGTGGTACCGCTCCGAAGGCCCGCTGAGCGTGGATCAATTGGCCGAACGCATGCTGGATTTGGTATTACTGCCACAAACCTGACCATTGGATCAGAAAAAATTCGGCAATCCACCGAAAAAGATTCTAGAATCAGCGATATAGGGCAACTGGGCTCTATACCGTCCTGGGCGACGGCAACGGCATCCACGGTTTGGAGAGAGCGATATGGCAAGCACCGGCAGCATAGGCAGCCTCAACTCTCTGCAGCAATTGCAATCGCTGCAGAACACGCGGCCTGAGCAAAAGACGCTGGAAGAACCGCGGTCCGCCACTCCTGCGGTTTCACAGCAAAACGTCAGCCAGACCGCTGTCCGGCAAAACCCCGACACCGCCCGCGTCGAGCAGCAACTGCAACGCCAGTTGAACACCGCGCAGGCCAATGCCGCGCAAACCCGCAACGGCGAACAGCAACGAGTTAGCCAGGAACAGGCCCAAACCGCCGCCCTGGCCAGCACAGCCGCTCCGGCCGCCGCAGCCAACGACACCCCGCGGGCTCAACAACGCGCCGCGGAAACGGCAAGCGCCAATCGCGCCGCCAGCGCCGCGCCGGCGACGCCCCCGCGTCCAAGCACCGTGCCGGCGGCCAATGAGCAGCAAACCGCCAACAATCAGGCCGAACAACAAACCAACCAGACCAACAACAACGCAGTGGCCCGCTCCCAGCAACAGAACGCCAGCGGCCAACTAGCGGTTACTCAGTACCAGACCACCCAGTCCCTGCTGCAGAACAGCACTTACCGGCCGCGGGTCTCGGAAGTGGCCTGACGCCACCTTCACAAAAAAACGGCAATCCCAAAGGATTGCCGTTTTTTTTGCCGAATCGTCCTGCTTAGACTGCGCCGGTTTTGCGCCCCGGCCGCCACAACACGTCTGGTTCGCCGGCCTGGCGGTTCAGATAACGCGACAGAACAAACAGCAGATCGGACAAACGGTTCAGATAGCGGCGCGCGGCGTCGGACACCGTCTCCTGCTGCGCCAGCGCCACCACCGCGCGCTCGGCGCGACGACACACTGATCGCGCTTGGTGCGACAAGGCGGCCGCCCGGCCGCCTCCGGGCAGTATGAACTCCTTCAGCGGCGGCAAATCCTCGTTGAGGAAGGCCACCACGGCCTCCAGCGCCTGCACGTGCTCGGCGCCCAAAGCGCTGTAGCCGGGCACAGCCAACTCCGAGCCCAGATCGAACAAATCGTGCTGGGTCTCGGACAGCCAAGCCCTGGCCTCGTCCGGCAGCGTTTCCGCCAGCAAGACCCCCAGCACCGAGTTCAATTCGTCCACCTCGCCCAACGCGCGGATGCGCAAGCTGTCCTTGCCCACCCGGCTGCCGTCGCCCAGACCCGTGCTGCCGTCGTCGCCGGTGCGGGTGACTATATGCGATAGTCGATCACTCATCGCGTCTATCTTCCTTTTCAATCTTGCCCAGGCTGTTGATGGTCTGGCGCAAGCTTTCCTTCAAGGCTTCACCGAACAACATCTCGTAGTCTTCTTTGAGTTGGTGCATCACTCCGGACAACATCTGCTTGGCCTGCAACTCTAATGCGTCCTGCAACCACAGCGACAACTCCACCTTCATCCGCGGCAGCATCTGCTCATACATCGACTGCAACAAAGCCTGCTCGTCTATCACCGCCACCGTGCCCGACGGCGCATTCACCGCCTGCGGCGTCATCATCGCGGCAGCCGCGGCGGCCGAAGCCAACTCGGATACTTTCAAGACCTCCACTCCGCGCGCCGCCGGCGCGTCGGAAACGGCTTCCCGCTCGGACTCTCCCGACGACGCCGCGCCAGCGGCCAGCGCCCGGCCAGCGGCGGCCAGCGCCCCGGCTCCCGCCGCCAACTCCGCGGTCCCCATCCCATCCGCCTCGGTCTCGGACTCCAGCGCCGTCAGTTCGGGAATCTCGCCCTCGGCCAGGGCCAGCGACTCGGGCTCGGCGTCAGCCAAGGGCATTGCTGGCTCGGCTGCTTGCGGCTCCAGCATTTGATCCAATACAGGCTCGGCTACCGCTTCGGCTTCCTCCGGTTCGGCAAACGCAGCGTCCAGATGCGGGACTTCCGGTTCGGCGGCTTGCGATTCCAGCGCCTCATCCAGCACAGGCTCGGCTACCGCTTCGGCTTCCGCCAGCTCGGCAAACACAGCGTCCAGCTGCGGAACATCCAGTTCAGCAACTTGTGGTTCCAACGCCTCGTCCAACACCGGCTCTGCCGCTGCTTCGGCTTCCTCCGGTTCGGCAACCGCAGCGTCCAACTGCGAGGCTTCCGGCTCGGCGGCTTGCGGCTCCAGCACCTCGTCCAGCACAGGCTCGGCTTCCGCCGGCTCGCCAAACACAGCGTCCAACTGCGGGACATCCAACTCGGCGATTTGCGGTTCCAGCGCCTCGTCCAACAAAGGCTCGGCCGCCGCTCCAGCAATCGCGGCATCCATCATTAGCTCATCCGCCGCAGCCGGAGGCTCATGCGCCTCCGCCTCAACGGCCTCCGGCATCGCCATGGCAGGCGCCGTCTGCAAACCCTCTAGAGCCTGGTCGATCTCGGCCAGCAAGGGCTCCTCTTCCGGTTCGGAAAGCTCCGGGACCGCGACGAACTCCGGCGACATCATCTCATCGGGAAGCGCCATCGCCGATTCAAACACCGCCTCGGGCGCTGCCGCCGGCGCATCGTCAAACGCCGGCACGGGTTCCTGCGCCAACGCGGCCAGTTCATCCGCCTCAGGCTGCGCCAGGAAGGGGTCGACGGCGTTCTCGCCCATAGGCGGCGCAAATGGCTCCAGGCCTTCCGCCGCCGCTTCCGGCGCGCCGACGGATGGCGCCTCGGCAGGCTCCGGCGCAGCGCTCTCCGGCCAACTTGGCAACAAGCTGTCCACCTGGGTTTCCGGTCCGACTCCGCCGCCCAGGACGCCTGTGGGCAGGCTATCCAAGGAAATGGAAGTGAAAGGCGTCGGCGCGGACGACGCGGCGGTTGGTGCCACCGCGTCCGGAATCTCAATGCCAACAGGCTCCGGCTCAGCGGCCTCAAGCGCGGCTCCCATTGCCGGCTCAGCCTCGGCAACTAGCGGCTCGGCAACGGGTGCCGGAGCAGGATCCGCGGTCGGCGGTTCTTCCTCGATGGACGCGAACTCGTCGGCCAAAGCCTCCGCCGGCGGCTCCTCCCCGGCCGGCTGCAGCGAAAATTCGAAATCGCCGGCTTCCGCCGTCGGCAGCGCTACTTCCGGCAAGGCCACGGCGGGGTTCCAGCCGGGCAGCACTTGCTCGATGCCCAGTTCGGAGGCCGGCATCTCGTTCAGATCCAGCGACGGCAGCGAAGCCAGGTCCAGCAGGGGCTCTTCGCCGGGAGCCGGAGCGGCGATCAGCTCTTCCAGGCTTAGTTCGGGAATTTCCAGCTCGGCGGGCAATTCCTGCGGCGGCTCGCCCAACTGGTCGGCCAGCGCGTCGAGTTCGCTGGAGAAATCAAAATCAGGGATGTCGATGACTTCGTCGCCCAAGGTGGGCACCTGCGACTCATCCACCACCTCGGTCAACACCGGCAGGTTGAGGCCGGACCAGTCAGGCTCTTTGGGCTTTGACGGCTCGCTCATGGTCACTTGTTGCTCATGTCGTGATGTTCGATTGCATAACCGCGCTCGCGATACGCCTTGAACCGCAGGCGCGCCGTCTCTAGCGACGCTTCGTCGCGTCCGACTATTTCCAGAATACGATCAAAGCGCTCCATCCGCTCCGGCAAATTCGAACCCAGATTCAACAGAACCGGGTGCTCCAACGCATCCGGCAGGCGCGCGGTCAGCCAGATCGGCGTGTCCGCCGCCTCGTCAGCGCCCAGCCGGCAGTGCGGCACGAAGCGGGTATCGCCAAAACTCCACAGCTGTCGGCTGAAGGTATCGAGCTGCTGCTCGCTGTCGAACCAGACCAGCAGCCGCTCCCCCTTGCGCATCACCGTGGCCGCCAGCAGGCAGGCGAAGCCCTGCGGATCGGCCACTTTGGTGTAAAAATCAATCCTGCTCATCGTCCACCGTTTCAGGGGTTTCACGGCGCGGACGGCCGCGTCGCACCACATTGCCCAACGCGATGTCCGCGCGGTCTTGCAGGAACTGCACCAGCAAAGGCACCGGACGCGCGGTGGCGCCCTTGTCCTTGCCGCCCTTCCAGGCGGTGCCGGCGATATCCAAATGCGCCCAATCGTAAGCCTTGGCGTAGCGCGACAGGAAGCAGGCTGCGGTGATGCTGCCGCCCGGACGTCCGCCGATATTCGCCATATCGGCGAACGGGCTCTTCAACATGTCCTGGTACTCGTCCCACAGCGGCATATGCCAAGCGCGGTCGGCTACTTCCTCGCCGGCGGCCAGCAGCTCGCGCGCCAGGCTGTCCTGGTTGCTGTACAACGCGGTGGCGATATGGCCCAGCGCGACCACGCAGGCGCCGGTCAGCGTGGCCACGTCGATCACGGTGGCCGGGTCGAAACGCTCGGCGTAGGTCAGCGCGTCGCACAGAATCAGCCGGCCTTCGGCGTCGGTGTTCAGAATCTCGATGGTCTGGCCGGACATCGAGGTGACAATGTCGCCCGGCTTCAACGCGTTGCCGTTGGGCATGTTTTCGCAAGTGGGCACGATGGCAACCAGGTTCAGCGGCAGGTTCATTTCCACCGCGGCGCGGAAAGCGCCCAGCACGGTGGCCGCGCCGCACATATCGTACTTCATCTCGTCCATGCCCTCGCCCGGCTTCAGCGAGATGCCCCCGGAATCGAAGGTGATGCCCTTGCCCACCAGCACGATGGGCTTGTCGCCTTTGTCTTTGGCGCCATGATGGCGCAGCACGATCAGCCGCGCTTCTTCAGTACTGCCCTTGGCCACGGACAGGAAGGAGCCCATGCCCAGTTCGGCTATTTCCTTGGGCCCCAGGATTTCGGCGTCCGCGCCGAAAGCGGCGGCCATCTGGCGCGCTTCTTCGCCCAGATAGCTGGGAGTGCAAACATTGCCCGGCAGATTGCCCAGGTCCTTGGCCAGCCTCATGCCGCTGCCGATGGCCAGGCCGCGCTGCAGGCCCTTTTCACCGTCGGCGAGATCGCTGCGACGCGGTACCGCCAGCGTCAGCTTGCGCGGCTCGCGCACGGATTCGTCCATCTTGCTCTTGAAGCGGTCGAAACGGTACAAGGCGTCCAGCGTCACCACCGCCGCCTGCTCTATCATCCACTCTACATCGTGCTTCTTGACTGTCAGTTCGCTCAGGTAGCTGACCGCTTCCACCGCGGAAGTCTGGGTCAAGGCCTTGATCGAGGCCCGCACCGCCTCGCGGTATTCCTTCGCGCGGAACTCCCGCTCCTTGCCCAAGCCCACCAGCATCACCCGGTCGCACAAGGTGTGCGGCACCGAGTGCAGCACCAGCGTGCTGCCCAACTTCCCTTCCATGTCGCCGTGGCGCAGCACGTCGCTGATGAAGCCGTTGGAGATGCGATCCAGCAGATCCGCTGCAAAGGTCAGCTTGCGGGATTCGTATACGCCGACGATAACGCAAGCTACCCGTTGCTTTTCCGGACTGCCGCTTTTTATGTTAAATTCCATTGAGAACTCCCGTGTAGAGCGAGTGTCTGTAGCTCCACCTCTTAACCGGCCGTCGATGCGCAGGTAGAATCCTGACGGCCCGGCCTTCCGGTGAAGACGGATTTTGTTGTTGATTCCGAAATCGTCCGTTTTTGACGTTTCTGGATGGTCCCCGGAATTATCACAATGCTTTTCATGAAAAGTCAAAAAGGCACTGAATAAATGGTTTTTCAAAAAAGCCTGACTCGCGAGCTGACTTTGAGCGCATTAGGCGTTTTCATCGTGCTCCTGGCGATTATCGTTTCCACTCAGGCAGTCAATCTACTGGGCCGCGCAGCCGAAGGGCAAATGGCCAACGAGGCCGTTGCCGCGGTGCTCGGCTTCACCACGCTGGGCTTTTTCCCGGTATTGATGATTTTGACGGTTTTCGCCACCATTTTGGTGGTATTGACCCGTATTTGGCGCGATCACGAGATGGTGGTCTGGCTCAGCTCCGGCCTGTCTTTGAGCAATTGGGTGTGGCCTGTGATGCGCTTCACCCTGCCGCTGGCGATGCTGATCGCCGGCGTCACCCTGTTCATCGGGCCGTGGGCGGACCAACGCAGCCAAGATTATGCCGAACAGATCAAACGCCGCGAGGAGGTTTCCGCAATCTCCCCCGGCGTGTTCAAAGAATCCGCCTCGTCCAACAAGGTATATTTTATTGAGAACTACTCTGGCGAGCACGGCGCGGCCACTAATATTTTCATGCAGGAAATCACCGACGGCAAAGTAGCCACCATTTTCGCCAAATCCGGTTTTATTACCACCAAGCCGGACGGGGAGCGCGTGGTGGTGCTGGAACATGGGCAGCGCTACGTAGGCGAGCCGGGCAGCGCCAATTACGAGGTGGCGGAATTTCAGCGCTACACCGCCGGCATCGGCGAAAGCCAGCAGATGCCGGGCCCCTCCGGCAACCGCCAGGCCATTCCCACCGCCCAATTGCTGAGCCAGGACTCCGCCGACTACCGCGCCGAACTGGCCTGGCGGCTGTCGATGCCGATCAGCTGCGTGATTCTGGCGCTGCTGGCGATTCCGATGTCCTATTTCAACCCGCGCAGCGGCCAGACCTACAATCTACTGCTGTCCTTGCTGGTTTTCTTCGTTTATCAGAACGGACTGACCGTGGCCCGCAACTGGGTGGCCCAGGGCAAAGCCGGCGTCTGGCTGGTGCTGTTGGTGCACCTGGCCATGCTGGCGTTGGCGCTTGCGCTGTTGAGCTACCGCAACCGGCCGGCTCGTCCCATCGGCCAGGCCTTGTCCTTGTTGTTCCGGAAATCCTGATCCCGTCATGAAACTGATTCATCGCTACATCGTCGCCACCCTAAGCCAGGCGACCTTGTTCACCCTGCTGGCCCTGCTGGGCCTGTATGGCTTCTTCGACCTGCTGGCCGAAGTGCCCAACCTGGGCAAGGGCAGCTACACCCTGGGCAAGATGCTGGGCTATGTCGCGCTGCTGATGCCCGGCCACGCTTATGAGTTGATGCCGCTGGCGGTCTTGATCGGCGGCATGGTGGCGATGACCCAGCTGGCCACCAGCAGCGAATACACAGTGATACGCACCAGCGGGGTGACGCTGCCGCAAATCGCCGCCACGCTGCTGAAGTTCGGCCTCGGCTTCGCCCTGCTCACCGTGCTGCTGGGCGAGGTGCTGGCGCCGCGCACGGGCCAGCAAGCGCAAAGTCTGAAGCTGTCCGCCACCCACTCGATGGTGGCGCAGGAATTCCGCTCCGGCATTTGGGTCAAGGACAATCAGAACTTCATCAATGTTCATGAGATGCTGCCGGACACCTCGCTGCTGGGCGTGCGCATCTACACCTACGACAACGATTTCCGCCTGGTGCGCACCCGTTACGCCGAACGCGGCTCCTTCTCCAAGGATGAGCAGCAATGGCGCCTGATCAATGTACGCGAAACCACGCTGGGCGCGGATCAGTCGGTCAGCCGCCATTATCCGGAGCTGTCTTGGAAATCCATCGTCGAGCCGGAAATCCTGTCGGTGCTGCTGGTCGTGCCGGAACAGATGTCGGCCAGCGCGCTGCTAACCTATCTGGAGCACTTGCGCAGCAACAAGCAACAGACCCAACGCTATGAGATCGCGCTGTGGAGCAAGCTCTTCTATCCGCTGGCCTGTATCTCGATGGCCCTGGTGGCGCTGGCCTTCACCCCGCAGCAACGCCGCCACGGTCAACTGGGCATCCGTCTGTTCGGCGGCATCTGCCTGGGCATCGCCTTTCACTTCGTGAACCGCCTGTTCGGCCATCTGGGCCTGCTGTACGACTGGAACCCCATCTTGTCCGCCACGCTGCCCACCTTGCTGTTCCTGGTGGCCGGCGTCGCCATTATCGCCAGACAGGAAAGACGCTGACATGAACTCGCCGGCCGCGGACTCCCTCGCACACATGCGCCAGGAACTGGCCGGCAAACGTCAGGCTTTGACCGAGCAATACCATCAGCAGCGCAATCCTCAGGAATATCTGAAGCGGCACAGCCAGACGGTGGACGCTGCCTTGCAGGCGCTGTGGGCGCAATCCGGTCTGGACGGCGCCGCCAGCCTTATCGCCGTGGGCGGTTACGGCCGCGGCCAGCTTTTCCCCCACTCCGACATCGACCTGCTGGTGCTGCTGGACCAGCCGCCGTCGCCGGAGCTGGGCGAACGCATCGGCGCCTTCATCAGCCAGCTGTGGGACGTGGGCCTGGAGATAGGCCACAGCGTGCGCACTGTCGAGGAATGCCTGTCCGAGGCGCGCGGCGACATCACCATTGAAACCAATCTGCTGGAAAACCGGCTCATCGCCGGCGACGCCGCGCCCTGGCGGCGCATGAGCGCGCTACTGGACCGCCAGCGCGACCCGCTAGCCTTTTTCGAAGGCAAGACCCAGGAACAGCAGCAGCGCCACACTCGCCACTTCGGCGTCGGCAACAATCTAGAACCCAATATCAAGGAAAGCCCGGGCGGCCTGCGCGACCTGCACACCATTCTGTGGATCAGCAAAGCCATCGGCCTGGGCGACAATTGGGACGCGCTAGTGCGCCGCGGCATCCTGACCTTGGCCGAGGCACGGCTGATCAAACACAGCGAACGCCAGTTGCTGGGTCTGCGCATCGAGCTGCACCTGCTGGCGCGCCGGCGCGAAGACCGGCTGATATTCGATTTGCAACAGCAACTGGGCCGAGCCCTGGGCCTGCAGGACACCCCGGCCAAGCGCGCCAGCGAACAAGCGATGCAGCTGTATTACCGCGCCGCCAAGACCGTTAACCAGCTCAACGGCATCCTGCTGCCCAATCTGCGCGGCAGGATCTACTCCCAAGTGCCGCGCGTCACTCAGAACCTTAACGAGCGCTTCTACACGGTCAACGGCATGCTGGGCATCCGTCAGCCGGATGTGTTCGAGAAATACCCGTCCGCCATCCTGGAAGCCTTTCTGATGCTGCAGCGCAACCCGGAACTGAGCGGTTTCGCCCCGCGCATGCTGCGCGCGCTGTGGCACGCACGCAGCCACATCAACGAACGCTTTCGCAACAACCCGCGCAACCGCGAATTGTTCCTGCAGTTGTTCCGGGAGCCCAACGGACTGACGCGCTGCCTGCGGCGGATGAATCTATACGGAGTGCTGGGCCGCTACCTGCCCAATTTCGGCCATATTGTCGGCCAGATGCAGCACGACCTGTTCCACGTCTACACCGTGGACGAGCACATCCTGATGGTGGTGCGCAATCTGCGCCGCTTCGCCAGCAGCGCCTTTACCCACGAATATCCGCTGATGTCCCGGCTGATAAACGACTTCGAGCGGCCGGAAACGCTGTACCTGGCCGGCCTGTTCCACGACATCGCCAAGGGCCGCGGCGGCGATCACTCGACGCTGGGCATGGCGGACGCGGCGGACTTTTGCCGCCAGCACGGCTTGCCGGCCGAGGATGGCGAACTAGTGGTCTGGCTGGTGGGTCAGCACCTGACCATGTCCAGCGTGGCGCAGAAACAGGACATCTACGACCCGGAAACCGTGCGCCGCTTCGCCGAACTGGTCGGCACGCCGCGCCGGCTGACCGCGCTCTACCTGCTGACCGTGGCCGATATCCGAGGCACCAGCCCCAAAGTCTGGAACGCCTGGAAAGCCAAGCTGCTGGAAGACCTTTACCATGCGGCGATGCGCCAGCTGGTGCGCGGCGGCCAGCTAGACGTCGCCTCTGAGCTTGAGGAGCGCAAACACCAGGCCCAGGCGCTGTTGCGCTTGCACGCGGTGCCAAGCGGCGTGGAGGCCGCGCTGTGGCAGGAACTGGACACTGTCTACTTCCTGCGCCACGAAGCCAAGGAGATCGCCTGGCACGCGCGGCTGCTCAACCGCTTCGTCCATGCCGACGGGCCGCTGGTGCGCGCCCGGCTGTCCGACGACCACGAAGGCATCCAGGTGCTGATCTACACCCGGGACCGCCCGGAACTGTTCGCCCGCGCCTGCGCTTTTTTCGGCCGCACCCACTACAGCATTGCCGACGCCAAGGTTTACACCACCCGCCACGGCTACGCGCTGGACACTTTCCACGTCTTCGTGCCCGAGCATCATGACGGCGATTATCGCGACATGATCAATTTCATCGAGTTCGAACTGGCCGAGTGCCTGCGCCAGGAGGGCGAATTGAGCCTGCCCGCCTCCGGTCGCATCAGCCGCCACCTCAAACACTTCCCAATCACGCCGCAGATCTTGATTCGCCCGGATGACAAAGCCAGCTTCTACGTGCTGTCCATCGTCGCCGGGGACCGCCCCGGCCTGCTGGCGCGCATCGCCAAAGTGCTGTCCGACTACCGGATGAATGTGCAATCCGCCAAGATCATGACTCTGGGCAGCCGCGCCGAAGACTCCTTCCTGATCTCCGGCCCCGGCCTCAACGACGATAAGACGGTGCTGGCGCTGGAGAACGCGCTGATGGCCGCGCTAAGGCTCTGAGCAGCTCAAGCCAAGCCCATTCATTCACTCCACTCATTGCTGACACCAGCAAACAGCATTGCTAACGTCATAAATTTGCGTTTTCCCTACAGTTTTTCCCACTTGCGAAAATTTATTTGTCATTAACAGACATCAAGGATTACACATTCAGCGTTCCCCATCGGGAGCAGCCCTTCCGCACCAAGGGCAACCAACCTGGACCAAAGGCGCGCCATCGAGCAACTACAAGCCTGGTCCAAGGGCCATGCCAAACAGCAGGCCCGCGCGGTACTTCTTCAGAGGAGAAGTGAATGTTTGCCAAGCAATACACTGCCGCACTGGTGTCCGCCGCCTTCTTCAGCATCGCGGCGCAAGCAGCAACCCTCAACTGGCAATCCACCAACACCCTGGCCCATCCGGTCCAATCGCTGATCCCGCAAGCACAGGACAGCGGCGAAGTCGCCGCCGGCCAGAGCGTACACATCGCGGTGGCCTTGAAAGTGCGCAACAAAGCGCAACTGGACACGCTCACACAGAGCATCCTGCAAGGCGGCAGCAAGCACTACTTAAGCAAGACCGAGTTCCTGGACCGTTTCTCGCCCACAGAGGCGCAGGCACAGACCGTGGTCAAACATTTGCAGGCCAACGGCTTCCGCAACATCAAAGTGGCGCCCAACCGCCTGCTGATCACCGCAGACGGCAGCGCCGCCACCGTCAAGGCCGGCTTCCAGACCTCGCTGCACCGCTACAACATCAACGGTCGCCAAGCCTTCGCCAATGTCGCCAACGCTCAGGTGCCCAGCCAGCTGGCCGACATCGTGCTGGCCGTGCACGGCCTGCAAAATGTTCACCAGTTCCACACCGCGCTGCGCCACCCCACGCCGCAGGCCTTCAAGACCGCCAGCGTCAGCGGCCACTCCCCCTCCGACTTCCCGTCCATCTACAACGCGAACAGCTTGCCCCCGGCCAGCAACACCACCGTCGGCATCATCGCCGAGGGCGACCTGACCCAGACGCTGAGCGATCTGCAGGACTTCGCCGGCAGCGCCGGCTACGGCACGGTGGCCACCTCGGTGATCAATAGCGGCACGCCCAGCAGCGACACCTCCGGCACCGAGGAATGGAACCTGGACAGCCAGGACATCCTCGCCGCCGCCGGCGGCGCGGTTCAACAGATGAACTTCTACGTTGCGCCGTCGATGACCAATGCCGACATCACCGCCGCCTTCAACTCCGCGGTCAGCGACGGCACGGCCAAGGTGATCAACGTGTCGCTGGGAGAATGCGAAACCAGCGCCCAAAGCGACGGCATGACCGCCAGCGCCGACCAGATCTTCCAGGCGGCGGTAGCCCAGGGCCAGACCTTCTCGGTATCCACAGGCGACTCCGGCTCCTACGAGTGCGGCGGCCGCACCGCGCGCCAGAGCTACCCGGCGGTGTCGCCCTACGTGATCGCGGTGGGAGGCACTACCTTGTCCACCAGCGGCAAAACCGGCTATCTGTCTGAGAGCACCTGGAACGGCGGCGGCGGCGGCCCCAGCTATACCGAGAGCGCCCCTGCCTGGCAGACCAGCGCCGGCGTGCTGACCATTTCCAAAACCAAGCGCGGCGTGCCCGACGTCTCCTTCGACGCCGACCCCAACAGCGGCGCGCTGGTGCTGGTCAACGGCAGCACCTCGCAGATCGGCGGCACCAGCTTGGCGGCTCCGCTGTTCACCGGCTTCTGGGCGCGGATCGAATCGGCCAACGGCAACAACATCCACTCGCCGGCGCCGTCGATTTACAAATACTTCAAGGCCAACCCCTCGCTGTACCACGACGTCACCAGCGGCAGCAACGGCGCCTACAGCGCCGCCAAGGGCTGGGATTACACCACCGGCTGGGGCAGCTTGAACATCGCCAACCTGAACGCCTTCATCGCCAGGACCCCTGGGTTTTAAGCGCAACACTCTCTCGCCTTGAGCCCCGGTCCGCCGGGGCTTTTTTGCGCCTAGCCCCATCGCCGGCTAAGATGAGCCCACTTCGCGTCGGAAACCAAACATGAAAATCCCGCCCTCAGCCGCCATCCATCTACTTCACCGTTGCGCCCAAGCCAGCTTGGCCACTCACAGCACTCAACTGGATGGCTACCCCTACGCCACGCCGATACCCTGCGTGCCCGACGCCCACCACCGGCCCACGCTCTGTCTCAGCGCGCTGGCCGAACACTGCAAAAACCTGCGGGCCGACCCGCGCTGCAGCATCGCGCTGCTGGACCCGGCGGCGGAGTCCAGCCAGAGCGGCGCGCGCCTGACACTGCTGGGCGATATGGAGCCCTTCCAGCCCACCCCGCTGGAGCTGGTCCGCCACCTGCGCTACCAGCCGGAGATCGAAAACTGGCTACAACTGGATTTCACCTTCTACCGGCTGGAGCCGCGACGGTTGCGCTATATCGAAGGCTTCGGCCGCATGGGCTGGCTGGAGGCCGAGCAGTGGCTTGACGGCCCGGCGCTGGAGCCGGAGCAAGAAGCGGAGTTGCTGGAACAAAATACCGAGCTTCCCGCCGACGTCCGACTGCTGGGCGCCGATTGCCACGGCATTGACTATGAGATCGCCGCCGCGCGCCGACGCCTGGCCTTCCCCGCCGCGCTGGAGGCGGACGAGCTGGCCGCCCGCTGGCCGGAATGGATCGCGGCGCTGGCATGAAAAACGGGAGCCCTCGGCTCCCGTTCGTTCACATCCTGTTTGCGCCGCTGAGACGCGGCCGTTCACTTGAACAACATATGACCCAGCTTGCTGGCCTTGGTGTCCAGATAGCGGTCGTTGTGCGGATTGCGCCCCACCTCCAGCGGCACCCGCTCCACCACATCGATGCCGGCAGTGCGCAGGGTTTCGATCTTGCGCGGATTATTGGTCATCACCCGCACCCGCGACACGCCCAACTGCTCCAGCATGTGCCGGGCAATGCGGAAATCGCGCATGTCGGCGGGGAAGCCCAGCCGCTCGTTGGCTTCCACGGTATCGGCGCCGCCGTCCTGTAGCTGGTAGGCGCGGATCTTGTTGATCAGGCCGATGCCGCGGCCTTCCTGACGCAGATACAGCAGCGCGCCGCGGCCTTCGGCGGCGATGGCGGACAAGGCCGCCTCCAGTTGGAAACCGCAATCGCAGCGCAGCGAAAACAAGGCGTCGCCGGTCAGGCATTCCGAATGCAAGCGCGACAACACCGGCTCGCCGTCGTCTATCGTGCCCAGAGTCAGCGCAACGTGCTCGCGGCCGCCCACTTCCTCAAAACCATGCATGGTGAACTCGCCCCAAGGGGTGGGCAGCTTGCAACTGGCGACATATTCCATTCTCGGCTCATCCGCGCTGAGCTCGACAGCAGGCAATGACATTATTTCTCCGCTAAACCTGATAAGCACGCCTGAATCCGCGCGCAATAATCTTTATTAACTGTGGTCGGCTTCCGGATTTTCAAGCGCTAAAGGCAAGGCGGCGAAAGGCTCGGCCAACACGATGGCGAGCGCTGCCAGCCACACCAGCCGCTCCGGCGTGAAGAAGCCGGCGCTGGACGCCTCGGCATCCAGAATGCCCAGCACATTATCGTCCGGCCCCAGCACCGGCAGGCACACCTCGCTCATCACCTTGGGATCGCACTCGTAATAGCCGCCGCCCTCGGCGCGCCAGGCTTTGACGTCTTCGATCAACACCGCCCAGCCGGTCAGCCCCACCCGGCTGTTGTTGCTGTACTCGGCGAAGGCCTCGGTCAAAGGAAACTCGGCGCGGCTGGGCACGCCCTGGTAGGCCAGCTTGACCAGCTTGGCCTGCTGGCCTTTGCCGATCTTCCGATATACGCCCAGCCAGTCCGCGCCCACCTTATGGTTTACCGACTCCACCAGCGCGTGCAGATTGCGCAAGGCCGCCGTGGCTTCCGGACTTTCGCCGCCGAACAGCGGCGCCAGATCATAAGGCTCGTCGGCCAGTTCTTCGAACAAAGAACAACTGCCATCCTCGCTCAGTTTGGGCACCTGGTAACGATACAGATCCTGCCGCGCCGCCGGCTTGTCCGCGTTCAACACCGCGGACAGGGTCAACACCGCGATCTGCAGCTCGGTGCGATCCAGTTCCAGGCTCTGCTCGCGCAGATAGTCGGCCAGTTGGCTTACGGGTATCATGACAGTGCTCCTGAAGGCGGCCGCGCCGCCCGATGCGAATGAATATCGAAACCGAGTAGGATACCAAAAACCGCCCCGCGCTGGCCAACCCCAGTCCAGAATACAAGCCCATGCCCGCCATCCATATTCCCTACTCGCCCCTCGTGATCAAGGCCGGCGCGCACGCCCGCAAGCTGCTGGCGCGCCAAGGATTGCCCGCCGCCAGCGTGGCCACCCTGCCCGGCGCCGCCGGCGGGCCCAAGGCGATAGGCATCACCGGCCTGGATCAGGCGGTGTTCGAATGGCTGAACCGCAACCCGCGGCGGCGCGAACTGGTCGGCGCCTCCATCGGCGGCTGGCGATTCGCCTGCGCGATGCAAGCCGAACCGAGCCAGGCGCTGGCGCGCCTGGCCGCGCGTTATACCGAAGAAAGCTACACGGCAGACTCCAGCGTGACCGACATCACCCGCCAGACCCGCCTGATGCTGGATGAGATACTGCCGCCGGCGGCGCGCAGCGCGCTGATAGACCACCCGCACTATCAGCTTAGCCTGTTGCTGGTGCGTTCCCACGGTCTGCTCGCCAGCGAAGCGCGCGCCGCGCTGCTGGGCGGCCTAGCGCTGAGCGCCGCGCTCAACACCGTGTCGCGCGGCCTGCTGCGCCACGCTTTCAGCCGAGTGATCTGCCATGACCCCCGCAGCGCCTTGCGCTTCAAGCCCGAGGACGGCATTCCCACGCTGTGCCAGCCCTTGGGGGCGGACAATCTGGACGCCGCGCTGATGGGCACCATCGCCATTCCCGGCGTGCTCAGCGGCGTGCAGCTGCCGGGCGCCCCGGCGGCCACTTATCGAGACGGCGGCCTGACCGACTACCACCTGGACTTCCCCTTTGCCCAGGGCGACGACATCGTGCTGTACCCTCACTTCACCGAGCGCATCGTGCCCGGCTGGTTCGACAAATTCCTGCCCTGGCGCCGGCCCAACCCGACCCACCACGCCAACACCGTGCTGATCTCGCCGTCGCGCGATTACCTGGCGCGGCTGCCCGGCGGCAAGTTGCCGGACCGCAACGACTTCCACCGCTACCTGGGCCGGGACGAGCAACGCCAGCGTTTCTGGCGCCAAGCCACCGCCGAGAGCCAACGCTTAGGGGATGCCTTCATGGCGTGGTTGGAGCGGCCGGACCTGGGCCAGGTTCAAACACTCTAAAACAAAAAGAGCCGGGAATCTCCCGGCTCTTTTCATTCACAGCTCAGAACCCTTCCAATGTCTTGCGAGCAAAGGCGAGACAAGGCGAAAACAGCTGAAGAAGCGGAATGGTCATACAGTACATGAGCATTCTGAAGATGTTTTCAACGCGCCTGTCTAACTTGCCCGCCGAAGCGCAGCAGACATTGAGCACGCCTCAACCGGCGCGAGCCCAGCACTCCTCGTCCGACATATTCACCGGCGTCGCCAGCAACTGCACTACCACGTCCCGCGTTTGCGCGCCCTTGCGCACGCGCACGGTGATCTGGTCGGCCACGCCCGGCTGGTCCTGATCGCGCCGGTAGTTGAACGCGCCGTGGTCGGCCATGATGGCGCGGCCTAACTTGGGACCGCTCACCAGACTATAGCCGTCCGGCTCGCCCACGCCTTGCAACTGGCCGCGCAAACAACGCACAGGGCTGGAATAGCTGAGTTTGGCCAGGCCCAGCTGAGCGTCGCCGCCGCCGGGTTGCGACGGCTGCGACGCGGCCGGCCCCAGCGGACCTTCGCAACGCAGCGCGGCGCGCTTGGCTTTGAAGTCGTAGTCGGTAGCCGCGCAGTTAAGCGCCATCATATTGTTGACGCCGCTGCCGCGCAGCAGGTTCTGCAAGGCGGAGTCCAAGGTTTTGTCCAACTCCTGACGCGCCAGCGTGGCGGTGCCGGAACGAAGCGGCAGCACGCCGTCGCATTCGAAGCGACGCAGAGCGCTGCGCTCGCCGTCGGCCCACACTCGGCACGCCACCGGCAGATAGCGGCGCATCGCGCCTTCTATCACAGCAACGTCGCCGGCCTGCCATTGCGCCTGCTTCAGCCAGTCCACACCCAGCTCGGTTGAGGTGTTGCCCAACTGGCCGGCGCGCTGCGCCTCCACCTGACGGCCCACATAGTCTTGGAAGCCCTGTGCCAGGCTGGCGTCGCGGCCCATTTCCGCCACCAAGGCGTCGAAGCGCTTGACGTCGTCGGCGCGCAGCGTAGCCAGGATCTCGGCGATGCGGCCCGGCTGTTGCTGGTTCAGATAGTAGAACCACAAGGCGGAATGACTGTAGAAGTCCCAACCGTCGCTATAGCTGGAACGCATGATGCGGGATGGCTCCAGATAGCTTTGCGGCCAACCATTGGCCACTACGTCCACCACGTGGCCGCGCACCTTGATGCCGTCGCGCGATGTGCTCCAGGCCATGAATTCGGCGAAGCCCTCGTCGTACCAAGCCATGCGGCGGTCGTCGCGGTAGAACTCGGAGCTGCCCCACATCCCTGGCTGGATGAAGCGGCCGGACAGATAGTGCACGTACTCGTGGCGCACCAGTTCTTCCAGGCTCAGATAACTCTCGCGCGGCACTTCGCGCTGGAAGGTGTAGAAGGTGCCGTCTTTTTCGATGTAAATGCCGCCGTTGTCGGTGGACAATTCATTGAGCAGGCCTTGGAAGCGCTGGTAGGCGGTCTTGCTGCCGTAAATCACCATGCGCAGCTTGGCGTTGGTGTCGCCGCTCACTGGCTGGCTGATGCCGCTGACCCGGCCCAGTTGCGCCTGCACCTGCTTCATCGCGTAGTACAGCGGCTCCACTTCGGCCAGCGCCAGCGGGGTTTCGAACACCAGATTGCCGTTGTCGAAACTCCAGCTATGCGGGAACAAATGGGTTTTCAGTTCCTGCTCCGCCTGGCAAATACCGTAGCGCTCGCAAGGCACCTTGCCCAGTTTCTTCAGCGCGTACACCGCTTCCGCCCACGAGGCGCCGAACTTCTCGCCGCCCAGCAGGCCGGCCACCGCGTCCTCCGCCAGTTTGGCGGTACGCGGGTATTGCATGAAGCGGCCGGTCTCGCGCACGGTGTTCAGATACATCTGTTCATCGGCGAAGGCCGACTGACCGGCGCGGGTCAGCCCTGCCAGGCTGGTCGCCAGCGCATCCAGTTGCCCGGCGCCCGCCTTGGCGGCGAAGCCATCGGTGTAATGCATATTGAACAGCGTGGTCTGCATCGGATGCAGCGCGATGCGCGCCCAGTTGTTCTTAACCGCGGCGTTGTAGCGGCCGAAGAAGCGCTGCAACAAAGGCAAAGCGTATTCCGGCTTGCGCACCGAATCCGCCAGGATCATGGTTTCCGCCACGGACTGACGTAGATCGGTCGCCAGATACCAGGCGTCGCGATCGCCGCTGCCGTCGCGCACTGGCTCGCTCCACAGCGCCGGGTTTTCCGCCAGCGCGCTCACGACCTGCATCACCGGCTCGTCCACCGGACGACCGTAATCTCCCACTTCCCCAGCGTGGCTGTACTGGGTGAAATAGCCGGCTTTCAGGAACACCGCCAGCGGCCACAGGCCGTTGGCGCTCTTGCCGTCCCAGCTTTGCGCGCGGGCGCGGGCCTCGGCCGCCACTTCGCGCATATTCGCCGGCGACACCACCCGGTAGCTGAAGGCGTCCGCCTGGAACAGGCGGTTCATGCAAGTACCCTCTACGCTGGCGACATAACGCGCCAAAGCAGCGCCGGACAATAGTCCCAGCTTGGCTTCGTCGCACTCGGCATACCGCGGCACGGCCGCGGCCTCCTTGGCGCGACGCGCGCCGGTCTGCTGCATCGGCCCTTGCGGCTTGGCGCCGGGACCGGCGCCGTCGGCCGGCGCGCCGGGCGGCAAGCCGTGCGGATAGGATGGTTTCTCCGACAAAGCCGGAGAATGCGAAGAGTGGCCGGCCTGCGGCAGATTGGCCTGCGGCGCCGGCTGGCTGACTGCCGTTTTTTCGGAATCGCTGACGCAACCGGCCAATAAGGCGGCGGCCATCACGGAAAGACTCAGTGCGCGCACGCTGCTGAGCGAAGCTGTTTTTATCATGACGCTATCCAAGACATTGATAATGTCGCATCAATAATGAAATGCGAAAGTCAAATCATATCGAATAGCAAACGTCATGAAAATTTAGTTTAAAATAAAATCTCCAATTTAAACCATAATTACAACATTGGTATTTTTACCCTGTTTTTAGTCGAAAAAAGGGCGTAAAAAAAGCCGCATATGCGGCTTAAAATAAAGTTTGTTGCCAAACTAACGGTAATGCGTCAGTGCCTGGCCTCGCGCGCGGCAGCGACCACATCGTAGTCGAACAACCTGTTGGCATCGTCTTCGTCGTAAACGTAATGCTGATTGCAATAATCACAGACGATTTCCACGCTGCCTTGCTCCAGCAGCACCTCGCCCACTTCCTGGCCGCCCAGCATCTTCAACATGTCGCCGACGCGCTCCCGGCTGCAATTACAGGCGAAACTCACCGTTTCCTGATCGAAAACCCGCACCGTTTCCTCATGGAACAGACGATGCAGGACATCCTCGGCCGGCAAGCTCAGTAACTCGTCCGCCCTCAAAGTGGCGCCCAGCATCTGAATGCGCTCCCAGCCTTCCGGATCTCCATGACCTTCCGGCAGCTTCTGCAACAGCATGCCGGCCGCGGTTTCGTCGCTGGAGGCCAGGATCAGCCGGGTTTCCAGCTGCTCGGAGCGAAGCATGTAGTTCTCCAGCATTTCGCCTATGCTGTCACCCTCCAGCGCCACGATGCCCTGCCAGGTTTGCGCCTTGTCCACGCGCGGCTCCAAGGTCACCACGAAGCGTCCGTGAGCTCCCAGCAAAGACTGGATGGACGCGCCGTCGGAAATGCCTTCGTCCCACTTTGCGGTGGCGCGGATAGTGCGGTCGTTGTTGCACTCCACCACCGCCAGTTTCAGGGCGCCGGCGCCGTGAAGCTGTAGAATGAGCGCCCCGTCGAACTTGAGGTTGGCGGCCATCAGTTCGGCCGCCGCCATCATTTCGCCGACAATCTTCTTCAAGGCAGGAGGGTAGCTGCGGCGAGCCAGCACCTGCTGCCAGGCGCCGTCCAACCTCACCAGCGCGCCGCGCACCGGCGCGCCGTCAAACAAAAATCGTTGCAATCTGTCTTGTGTGCTCATGCTATGTCTTTCTTTTCCTTGTCCGCCGCCAGTTCTACGGTATAGACCGTCATTGGCATTGAAGAACTGACGTCGAATTCGCAACCTGCGCGCACGCCGATTTCGGCGATTTCGCGCGCGCTGAGCGCTTGGTCATACACCGCGTACATCGCGCCCATCGCGAACTTGCGGCCGGAGCCTATCGCCCAGATGCGCGAGAACTCGTAAATCTCGCGCATCGGATACACCCCGAAAATCCCATGACGGTTGGCGATCACCACCATCATCTGACTGGATTCGTACGGATCTTCCTCGTCCTCTTCGGGACGCAGGTAGAAACCGTCCTTCAGCTTGGGATGCAATTTGCGGAAGGTCTCGAAAATGCCCTGGCGGCTGCTCAGGTCTTTTTTCTTCAACTCTTTCAGCGCGCCTTGCAACACCAGATCGTGGGCGGCCGAGCCGGAGATGGCCAAATAGCTGTCCCCATGCTGGAAAATCTTGTTGTGGAAACAGTCATAGCCCGCCAACAGCTTCTGGTCGTCGCCAAAAGTGGTCTGGCTGTCGGCGGCGATCGCGATCTGATCGCCCTTTCTTACCGCCACGATGGTAGTCATCCCTGCGCCTTTTTCGTCGATGGCGGCCCCGGAGCGGCAGCCGCGCAAAACCGCCTATTGTATCGGCTTACGCCCGGCAACCCAAGCGTTGCTCCCGTGGCGGGACTCGGGAGAGATGGGGGCCGCCGGCGCGAATCTCAAGACCGCGCCGCAACCGCCACCTAGATGACAAGTCAGGTGGCTGACGATATAATGATATTGATTATCATTTTCAAAAAAGCCATGCAATTCCACGCTCAAGACTTCCCCATCGTCTGGCTGGACCGCAGCCGCCCGGATGGGCAGCAGCCCACCGACATCTTCGCCACCCTGGACCAGCTGCTGCTCCAGCAACACCCCTTCGTATTCATCGCCAAAGAACCGGCGCCAACCGAACTGGACCTGCACGCGCGCATCATCCGCAAAATGGCGGCGCTATGGGTCAAGGACAACCGGCTGCAGATCCGCCAATTGATACGCGGCACGATCGTGATTGCTCCGCAAGCCGAGCAACAGCGCTATCTTGACGAGTTCGCGCCGCGCTTTGAAAAGTTCTGGGGCTACCCGCTGCGTCACCGCCCGGACCATGAGGCGGCGCTGAGCCTGGCGGCGGACCTGCTGGCCGGCCCGCCGGCCGCCGGCAGCGTCATCAGGCGTCGCGCAATTCGAAATCGTGGCTGATGTCAGCGGTCTTGCCCAGCATGATGGAGGCGGAACAGTACTTCTCCGCCGACAACTTGATCGCCCGCTCCACCGTCTCCGCCTTCAGATCGCGCCCAGTCACCACAAAGTGGAAATGAATGCGGGTGAACACCTTGGGCTCCTCCTCCGCGCGTTCGGCATCGATCTCCACCCAGCAATCACTAACTTGCTGTCGCGCCTTCTTCAAAATAGTGATCACGTCGTAACTGGTGCAACCGGCGGTGCCCAATAGCAACAACTCCATGGGCCGCGGCCCCAAATTCCTTCCGCCGCCTTCCGGCGCGCCGTCCATCACCACCGCATGACCGCTGCCGCTCTCACCCAGGAAACACACGCCGTCCACCCACTTCAGCCTGGCCTTCATCCTTGCTTCTCCTCGTAGTCGGAATCCCGAAACGGCCTAGCCTAACATCCGGATTTGGGCGAACAAAGATTCACCGGTAAAATAGAAAGATTGTCCCGCTATATCCGAGCTGCGCCCAAACATGCTGGTACTTGGTATTGAATCCTCCTGCGACGAAACCGGAGTCGCGTTGTACGACACAGACGGCGGCCTGCTGGCCCACCAACTGCACACCCAGATGGCCATGCACGCCGAATACGGCGGCGTGGTGCCTGAATTGGCCAGCCGCGACCACATCCGCCGCGCCATTCCGCTGACGGAAGCCTGCCTGGCCGAAGCCGGCAAAACACTGGCCGACCTCGACGCCATCGCCTATACCCAAGGCCCCGGCCTGGGCGGCGCGCTGCTGGTGGGAGCCAGCGTGGCCAACGCGCTGGCCTTCGGCCTGAACATTCCGGTGCTGGGCGTCCACCACCTGGAGGGCCACCTGCTGTCGCCGCTGCTGGCCGAGCCCAAACCGGCGTTCCCCTTCCTGGCCTTGCTGGTTTCCGGCGGCCACACCCAACTGATGGCTGTACGCGGCGTCGGCGACTATCAAATCCTGGGCGAAACCCTGGACGACGCCGCCGGCGAAGCCTTCGACAAAACCGCCAAGTTGCTGGGGCTGCCCTACCCCGGCGGCCCGCTGCTGTCCCGGCTGGCGGAGGAAGGCGATCCGGCCCGCTTCACCCTGCCGCGGCCGATGCTGAACTCCGGCGACCTAGACATGAGCTTCTCCGGCCTGAAAACCGCGGTGCTGACACTGAGCAAACAAGTGGCCGACGCCGACGGCCACATCGACGAGCAAACGCGCAAAGACATCTGCCGCGCCTTCCAGGAAGCCATCGTCGAAGTGCTGACCAAGAAATCGCTGGCCGCGCTCAAGCAGTGCGGCATGAAACGACTGGTGGTGGCCGGCGGGGTCGGCGCCAACAAGCAGCTGCGCGCCGCGCTGGACGAGGCCGCGCGCCGCCGCCGTTTCGAAGTGTTCTATCCGCCGCTGGCGCTGTGCACCGACAACGGCGCGATGATCGCTTTCGCCGGCGCGATGCGCTTGAGACACGCTCAAGCCCCCGGCAGCTACTCGATCAAGCCGCGCTGGGACCTCAGCGCGCTGCCTCCGGCCTGACCCACCCCATGCGCCGCGCCGGCCGCAAACGCCGGCGCGGCTTCGGACTCATATGATTCAACTCAAAAACCTCAATCTGCGCCGCGGCCTGAAAGAATTGCTGCTAGGCGCCAACCTGACCCTCAACCCCGGCTACAAGACCGGCCTCACCGGCGCCAACGGCGCCGGCAAGTCCAGCCTGTTCGCGCTCCTGATGGGCGAACTTCACGCCGACAGCGGAGACGCGCTGCTGCCGCCTCACTGGACCATCGCTCACGTAGCGCAGGAAACACCCGCGCTGGAACGCTCCGCGCTGGACTACGTGCTGGACGGCGACCATGAGCTGCGCCAGCTGGAACAGGAGCTGCAAGACGCGGAAGAACGCCACGACGGCAACGCCATCGGCCACCTGCACGGAGAATTGGCGCGCATCGACGCCTACGCCGCGCCGGCGCGCGCCGGCAAACTGCTGACCGGCCTGGGCTTCGATGTCGACGCTCAGCAACGGTCCGTGGCCAGCTTCTCCGGCGGCTGGCGCATGCGCCTGAACCTGGCGCAGGCGCTGATGTGCCGCTCCGACCTGCTGCTACTGGATGAACCCACCAACCATCTGGACCTGGAAACCGTGTTGTGGCTGGAGGATTGGCTGCAAGGCTATCCAGGCACTCTGCTGATGATTTCCCACGACCGCGACTTTCTGGACAGCGTCTGTGACCACATCGTTGAAGTCGCCAACCAGGACTTGACGCTGTACACCGGCAACTACAGCCAGTTCGAAGTGATGCGCGCGGAAAAAATGGCTCGCCAACAAGGCGAGTACGAGAAACAGCAACGCCAGATCGCCCACCTGGAGTCCTTCGTCAACCGCTTCAAGGCCAAGGCCTCCAAGGCGCGCCAGGCGCAGAGCAGGGTCAAGGCGCTGGAAAAACTGGAACGCATCGCTCCCGCCCACGTGGCTTCGCCGTTCGACTTCCACTTCGACAGCCCGGACAACCTGCCCAATCCATTGCTGAAGCTGGAACAGGCCGATGTCGGCTACGGCTCCGCCACCATACTCAGCGGACTGAACTTATCGGTGGAAGCCGGCGCGCGCATCGGCCTGCTCGGCGTCAACGGCGCTGGCAAATCCACCCTGGTCAAACTCTTGTCCGGCGACCTCGCCCCGCTGCGCGGCGAGATCGTCAACGCCCAAACCCTGAAGATTGGCTACTTCGCCCAGCACACGCTGGAGACCCTGCGCGAAGACGAAACGCCGCTGCAACACATGCAAAGGCTGGCGCCCACCACGCGCGAACTGGAACTACGCAGTTTCCTTGGCGGCTTCAACTTCCGCGGCGACGCCGCCACCGATCCAGTGGGTCCGATGTCGGGCGGCGAGAAGGCGCGGCTGGCGCTGGCGATGATAGTCTGGCAAAAACCCAACTTGCTGCTGTTGGACGAGCCCACCAACCACCTGGACCTGGAAATGCGCCATGCGCTGACCATGGCGCTGCAGGACTTCAGCGGAGCGCTGATCGTGGTGTCCCATGACCGCAGCTTGCTGGAAGCCACTACCGATATTTTCTGGCTGGTCAGCCACGGCAAGGTGCAGCCCTTCGACGGCGACCTAGAGGATTACCGCCAATGGCGGCTGACCCTGCTGGCCGACGCCGGCAAGCCCTCCTCCGGAGACGCTCAGGGCCTGAACCGCAAGGAACAGAAGCGCCAAGAAGCGGAAGCGCGGCAACGGCTCTCCCAACTGCGCAAACCGCTGCAGAACAAGCTGAACAAGCTGGAAAAGGAACTGGACCAACTCAGCGCGGCGAAAGCGGAGCTGGACGGCTTCATGGCCTCCGCCGACGCCTATGGGGATGCCAACCGGCAACGGCTGGCCGACGCTGTGCGTCGCCAAGGGGAAGTGGCGACCCGCCTGGCGGAAGTGGAGGAGGCTTGGCTGGAAGCCCAGGCCGAGCTGGAGGCGCTGGAACAGGCGGAATAACGGCGGCAACAGCCGGGGTTTTCCACAGCAATCACCGGATAACTTTGTGGATAACCCCGATCCATCGTCAAAAAAACTTTTGCAATTAGCCACTTGCTGCTTACGCTCATAAAAAAGGCAAAATCAGGGAACTTTCCCACCTTGCCAATGAGCAAATCTGGTGACAGCATGTGGATAAAACCGGCAACTCCATGATTGCAAAAAACAAATGACTGCCGCCTATTTTTTAAGCAAAACCCCGCGCCCCCCTCCCCGCCGCGCCGCATTCCCGTCTCCCATACGTCGCGTTCTGCTCGCCGGCCTGCTGCTCGCCGGCGCCGCCGCGGCCGAGCCCCCCATCCGGCTCAACACCCATCAGCAAGTTCCGCTGTCCTTCCGCAAAGAAGACGGCGCCCCCGACGGCTTGGCGGTACAAATCGTGCAGTGCGCGCTCAAGCAGCTACAACGCCCCTACTCCATCTCCTTCCTGCCATGGCCCCGCGCGCAATGGCAGGTGCAGCACCAACAAGCTGATGCCTTCTTCACCGCCACGCCGTCGGCGGAACGCGACAGCTACGCGGTGCTGTCCGCCCCCATCCTGCCCTATGAGCGACGCTGGTATCTGCTGAAGAACAACCCGCAGACCCCGACCAGCAGCGATTTCAAGCGTCAGGGCCGTACCGCCGCCTTCAACGGCTCCAATATGGACGACTGGCTGCGCGAACACGGCTATCAACTCACCTCCACCCCGCCCAACAGCGAGCAATTGGTGAAAATGCTGCTGAACCGCCGTGTTGACGCCATTCTCGGCAATGCCTACGTGGTGGACGCGCTCATCGCCAAAATGGGCGTGCAGGAACAACTGCGCAGCGAGCTGGCGCAAAGCCTGCCCTTCGGCGTCTACTTCGGCAAAGCCTTCCTCGCCCGCCAGTCGCCGCAGTTCCTGACGCAATTCAATCGCGCGGTGCAAGGCTGCCGGGCCAAATAAAAAAGCCGCCAGAGACGGCGGCTTTTCAATGCGGCTTGGCTGCGGATTAGACCGGAGCGGGCTCCTTCATCAGCAATGCGCTCAACTCCGCCAGCTTACGCTTCAGTTCGCGACGATCCACCACCATGTCCACCGCGCCCTTGCTCAGCAAGAACTCTGCGCGCTGGAAGCCTTCCGGCAGGGTTTCGCGCACGGTTTGCTCGATCACACGCGCGCCGGCAAAGCCTATGCGCGCCTTGGGCTCGGCCAACACCACGTCGCCCAGGAAAGCGAAAGAAGCGGACACGCCGCCCATGGTCGGGTCGGTCAACACCGAGATGAACGGCAATTTGGCGTCGGTCAGCAGCTGCAAGGCGGCGCTGGTCTTGGCCATCTGCATCAGCGAATTCAGGCCTTCCTGCATCCGCGCTCCGCCGGAAGCGGCCACGCAAACGAAAGGCGCCTTGGCTTCCACCGCGGCGCGCACGCCGCGCACGAAGCGCTCGCCCACCACCGAACCCATGGAGCCGCCGATGAATTTGAATTCAAACGCGGCCACCACCACCGGCATCGATTCGATGCTGCCCTGCATGACGACCAGCGCGTCGTCCTCGCCAGTGTCGCTTTTGGCTGCGGTCAAGCGGTCCGGATACTTCTTGCTATCCTTGAACTTCAGGATATCCACCGGCTTGACCTCTTCGCCCAGCTCGCGCCGGCCCTCTTCGTCCAGCAGCAGGTTCAGACGTTCGCGCGCGGTCAGCGGGTGATGATGATTACACTTGGGACACACCTGCAGATTGCTCTCCAGGTCGGTGTAATACAACACGGCCTCGCATTCCGGGCACTTGCTCCAAAGCCCCTCCGGTACCGCGGAAGGTTTGTCGGCGCGGTTGTCGCGCTTGATCTTCGGCGGCAGGAGCTTGTTCAACCAGCTCATGCTGACTCCTTGATTCTTGGGCCCGCCGCCAAACGGCGGACACAGTAAAACGGGGGCCAAGCCCCCGCAATGTTCTATCGGATGGCGGCCTTCAGTTCGGCCACCAGACGGGTTAACCGCTCTTTGGCGGTTTCGGGTGTCGCCGCCTCAATTTCCTGCACCAAGCGGCTGCCCACCACCACCGCGTCAGCGGCGGCGGAGATCGCCTTGGCAGTCGCGCCGTCGCGAATGCCAAAGCCGACGCCGATCGGTACGGTCAAATATTCTCTAAGGGCAGCAATTTTACGCGCTACGTCGTCAATGTCCAGATGCCCGGCGCCGGTCACCCCCTTCAGAGAGACATAATAGACGTATCCGCGCGCCAGTTTGGCGATTTCCGCCACACGTTGCGGCGGGGTGGTGGGCGCGATCAGGAACACCGGATCCAGGCCGTTGGCGGTCAGCGCCGCGGACAGATCGGCGGATTCCTCCGGCGGACTGTCCACGGTCAACACGCCGTCTACGCCGGCGGCCTTGGCCGCGGCGGCGAAGTCCTGGTAGCCCATGGCGAACACGGGATTCAGATATCCCATCAGCACCACCGGGGTATGGTCGTTGTCGCGGCGAAATTCCGCCACCATCTGCAACACCTGGCGCAAACCCACCTTGTGGACCAGAGCGCGCTCCGAGGCGCGCTGGATCACCGGGCCGTCGGCCATCGGGTCGGAAAACGGCACCCCCAGCTCGATGATGTCGGCGCCGCCCTCCACCAAGCCGTGCATCAGCTGCACGGTCAACTGCGGCGACGGATCGCCGGCGGTGATGAAGGGAATCAGCGCCTTGCCGCCGGCCAGCACTTCAAAACATTGGGCGATACGTGACATAGCGCCTCCTTACAGGGTGATGCCGGCGAGGCCGGCCACGGTGTTGATGTCTTTGTCGCCGCGGCCGGACAGATTAACCAAGATCACCTGGTCCTTGCCCATCTTCGGCGCTTCCTTGGCGGCCCAGGCCAGCGCGTGGCTAGACTCCAGCGCCGGGATGATGCCCTCGAAACGACAGCAATCGTGGAAGGCGCGCAAGGCCTCGTCGTCGTTGATCGCCACGTAGTCGGCGCGGCCGATGTCCTTCAGATAGCTGTGCTCAGGCCCCACGCCCGGATAGTCCAGGCCGGCGGACACCGAATGCGTTTCCACCACCTGGCCGTTCTCGTCCTGCATCAGATAGCTCTTGGCGCCGTGCAATACGCCCAGCGGCGCGCCGCCGGAAATCGGCGCCGCGTGCTTGCCGGAGGCCAAGCCCAGGCCGCCGGCCTCAACGCCGACCATGCGCACGCCGTCAACGCCGATATACGGATAGAACATGCCGATGGCGTTGGAGCCGCCGCCCACGCACGCCACCACCACATCCGGCTGGCGACCGATGACTTCCGGCATCTGTACTTTGGCCTCCTCGCCGATCACCGACACGAAATCGCGCACTAGCATCGGATAGGGATGCGGGCCCGCCGCGGTGCCCAAGATGTAGAAAGTGCTGTCGACATTGGTCACCCAGTCGCGCATCGCCTCGTTCAGCGCGTCCTTCAACGTCTTGGAGCCGGACTCCACCGGCACCACAGTGGCGCCCAACAGCTTCATGCGGAACACATTGGGCGATTGACGCTTGATGTCCTCCGCGCCCATATACACCACGCACTCCATGCCGTAACGCGCCGCCACGGTGGCGGAAGCCACGCCGTGCTGGCCGGCGCCGGTTTCCGCGATCACCCGTTTCTTGCCCATGCGACGCGCCAGCAGCGCCTGGCCGATGGCGTTGTTGATCTTGTGCGCGCCGGTGTGGTTCAGGTCTTCGCGCTTCAAATAGATCTGCGCGCCGCCCAATTGCTCGGACCAGCGCTTGGCGTGGTAGACCGGGCTGGGGCGGCCAACGTAATGCTTGAGCTCATGGCGGAATTCTTCCCAGAACGACGGGTCGGCCTTGACGCGAGCGTACTCGTTTTTCAGCTCGTCCAGCGCCGCCATCAAGGTTTCGGCGACATAGACGCCGCCATGCGGGCCAAAATGGCCCTGGGCGTCCGGCAAGTCATAACGATCCATGTCTAACTCCTGATATGAACGCCGCCATTCTGGCGGCATCTTTGATTCCCTTGGACGCCTCCACACCGCTGGAGACGTCGACCGCGGCCGGGCGCACCTGCGCCACCGCCGCCGCCACATTGTGTTCGTCCAGCCCCCCGGACAGGATCAACGGCAGGGGCAAGGCCTTCGGCAGCAAGCTCCAGTCAAAGGTGGCCCCGGTGCCGCCGTGCGCGCCTTCAACGAAGGCGTCGGTCAGCACCGCGCGCGCGTCCGGGTATTGCGCGGCGATTTCGGCCAGGTCCATGCCTGGCTTCACCCGCACCGCTTTCAAATAAGGCCGCTGAAAGGAGCGGCAGAAAGCGGCGTCTTCCTCCCCGTGGAACTGCAGCATATCGATTGCGCACTCCGCCAACACTGCGCGCACATAACCCGGTTCAGGGTTGACGAACAGAGCCACCACGCTGACGAAGGGCGGCAGCGCCGCGATTACAGCGCGCGCCTGCTCGATGCCAACATGACGCGGGCTCTTGGCGTAGAACACCAGACCGATGGCGTCGGCGCCCAGCCGCGCGGCTTCCGCGCCGTCTTCCGGCCGGGTAATGCCGCAAATTTTGATTCGGGTTGTGCCGCCCACTCTCATCTCCACAAGGCCAGCCGCGCGGCGTCCGCCTGCGACGGCAAATCGTATATTTCCGGATAACCCACGCCAGTCAGATACAGACCATCCGGCATGAAGGTGGGCGGCGCGAAGGTGCGGTCGCGCGCCGCCAGCAGCCCCGCCATGTCCTCCGCGCGCAAAGCGCCCTTGCCGACATAGACCAGCGCCCCGACGATATTGCGCACCATATGGTGCAGAAAGGCGTCCGCCAGCAGATCGAAGCGGATCAGGCCGTCTTGCTCGCTGATGTCCAAGCGCTGCAAATCCTTGAGCGGCGACCTTGCCTGGCATTCGGACGCTCGAAAGCTGGAAAAATCATGCCGCCCCAACAAGTGGGCGGCCGCTTCCCGCATCGCCTCAACGTCCAACGCCTGATGAAACCAGCCCATCTTGCCAGCCAGCAAACAAGGCCGCACCTGACTAGTCAGCAGGAAATAGCTGTAACTGCGGGAAAACGCCGAAAAACGAGCATGAAACGCCTCCGGCACCTCTCGCGCCCACACCACCGCCACTTCCGGCGGCAGCAAGGCGTTGACGCCGCGCACCCAAGCATTCAGCGGCCGCTGCGTCAAGCAGTCGAAATGCACCACTTGCATGGCCGCATGCACCCCGGCGTCGGTCCTGCCCGCAGCCAAGGTGCCGATGTCGGCCACGCCGGCGATCTGCGCGATCGCCTGATTCAATCTGTCCTGAACCGTATTGCCATGCGGCTGAGTCTGCCAGCCGGAAAACGCCCGACCGTCATACTCGATGCCGAGCGCTATCCTCATGCCCACACCTTCTTCAAACACCGACGCGGCGCACCGCGTCGTTTCAGCAATAAAGCACTCACTCTACCTTATCCTGCCCGGTTTGCGCCACGACCAAACGATGACGTCTGCTGCGAACACGCGAGAAAAGCGGCCAACCACGGCATAAGACGCCGTCGACGTAAAACGAAAGGGCCGGCTCGCGATAAGCGCGCCGGCCCCTGTGACTCGCAATGCGCGATGGACGCCTCAGCGGCCGGCCTCCTTCATCAAAGCGTCCGCGGTTTCCTTGTCGCCCATCTCCAGATACAGCTTGGCTAGTTCCATTTTCTCCTCATCAGGACTCGCCGCAGCTGCCGGCGCAGGCGATGCCGCTACGGGCGTCGCAGGTGCGGGTGCGGGTGCGGCAACAGGGGCGGGCTCTGCGGCCGCAAGCGGCTGCGCCGGCGCTTCCGCCGTCGGTTCGGGCTTGGCCTGGGCGAACAGCGGGTGGCCGGGCGCGACGGTCTGGCCGATCTCGCACACCCTCATCCATAAGGTGCTGTCCTTGCCGAACACGCCCTTGGCGGTGGTGGCCTCGGCGATGAACATCTGCTTGTCCTGCTGAGTAGACAGCACTTCCAGCAGTTTGTAGCGCAGATCCTGCCGCATCGGCTCGTGAGCCAGTCCTTCGCGCAGGATTTCCAGCGCCTGGTCGTCGCGGCCGTAGGCAAGGTAGACATCGGCCTCCGCCACCCGGTCCACCGAGGACAAATCGATGCCGTCGCCCTTCTTCAAGGAGCTCATCAAGGTCGTCAACGGCCCCAGCATCGAAGCGCCGGTGGCCGTGCCGCTCAAGGCCGGCGCGGCGGGCTCGACCTTGCCGCCGCCCTTGCGCTTGCGCCGCGCCAGCAGCAGGGCCACCAGGCCCAGCGCCGCCGCCGCGCCGCCCAGCTTCCAGCGCATCGACTCGTCGGATAAGATCGCGCCCAATTCGTCCGTCCAGCTATCGGCCGCCGTCGTGGCCGGCGGGGCATGGCCTTCGGCGGGCTTGGCCGCCGGCGGCTCAGGCGGCGCGGCGGGTTCGGCGTGCGGCTTCTCAGCGGGTTCCGGCATCACCGCCTGCGGCGCAGAGGCCGCCGCGACCGGCATAGAACTGACCGCCGCCACCTTGGGTTCCGGCTTAGGCTCCGGCTTGGTCTCGACCTTGTGCTCCGGCGCGGCCTCGGGTCCGGGCTCTCTTTCCGTCGGAGCCGGCGCGGGAGCGGCGGCCTTGGCCGCCGCCTGACGCTGGTAATCCTGGATTTTCTGTTCCAGCGCCTTCGCTCGCTGTTCGGCTTGCTGTAAGGCCTGGTCCTGCCGCTGCAGCATCTGCTGCAAATTCCGCTCCTGCTGCGACGGCGCGGCCGCTGGCCGCGTGGATTCTCCGGCCGGGCCCGGTTTGGGCGCCTCTTTGGCGACAGGCGGATGCGCCGGCTGGAGCGGCGCGGCTGGTTTGGCCATCGGCGCGGCCTCTATGGGCTTGTGCTCCTGCGCTTTGGGTTCCGGCGGCTTGCGTTCCGGGGGCTTCTGCGCCGGAGGCTGATGTTCCTGCGGCGCGCGCACTTGGGATTTGCTTTCAGGCTGCGCGTTTTTCTGGACCACGTGAGCCTCGGGCGACGCGGTCGGCCGCTTTGGCTCCGCAGCCCGGTCAGCGCCCTGCCCGCGCAATTGCCATTCCGCCGGGTACTCCAGAGCCACGCCGGCGCGCAGGCGATTGGCGTCGCCGGCGATAAAGGCCTCGGGATTGTCCTCGAGCAACTGCTGCGCCACCGCGCCCGCCTCGCCGCCTCCGCGCACGCGGCTGGCGATGCCGGACAGCGTGTCGCCTTTCAGCACCCGATACACTTTCAAACCCTGCGTTTTGGCGGCGGAAGCCGGTTTGACCGCCGAATGGGGGTCCAACAACACCGAGTAGTTTTTCTGCGCCTTGAGCTTGCCCGCCGCCACTTCCAGCCGGAAGGCGAGCATCGGCTCGGTCACCGGCTGCTCGGTACGCAGCTGCACATTGAAGCGGCCTTTGGCCACTTTCTCGACATGAGGCACGATGGAGGCCACCAAGCGCATTTGCTGAGCGCTGGGCTCGCCCTGGGCCGCCACCGCGAACAAGGCCAGACGCGGCGGCTCCGCCTGATCCAGGGCGCTGCCCTGCAAGGTCAGCTCCAGCAGCAAGGGCTCGCCCAAACGCGAACGCAATCGGGCGTCGCTCAGCCCCAGCGAATCCAGCCGCGGGGAGACATCAACGCCGGCCAGCGGCTTCTTGCCCTCCTCCCGCGCCGGCGCGGGTTTGTTGCGCGGCCCATCGCGGCGGTAATCCACCTCGAACTCGCGCACCAGCCGGCCCGCCGGCCAACTCAGATCCACGGCGAAACGCAACAGCGGCTCCGGATAACTGGCGGCGCCCTTGACTTGGATTTTTTGAACACTGCCATCCGGCTTGCGGACGATGGAAAACTGCAGATTACCGGCGGAACTGCTGTAAGTGGACAACAGCGGATAGCGGTTGCGGTCGGCCAGGCCCACCAGCACATTGTCGGAGGGTTCCTCGTCCACCACTGGGATCTCCGCCAGGAAAGGCTCTCCATCGGCGGACAACACCCGGATCGGCCCCAAACCGGCCGTAGCCGCCGCCGCCAGACCCAGACCGGCCAGCAGCAACGCGATTTGACTCATGCGTGTCTTGAAAGACATGAACGAATTTCCCCACCCTCATTCTTCGAAGCCGCCGCGCAGCAGGTCGCCAACAGATTCTTATAACGTTTTAATTATTGCAACGAAACAACACAACAGCCACTTAGCGAGGATAAATCGAGCATCCTTGCCTCATTGCATCCAGGCAATGGCCAAAAAAGCCACACATTTTCATGCCATTCGCCTCAAATCACGTAGTGGAGCCGGATCGTCAAACGGCGGGAGGAGTTGCCCCCTCCCGCCGCGCATCGCCATCGCCTCAATCTCAAGCGCTAATCGTTGCCAGCAAGGCCTCGGCTTCCGCCTTGAGCGGTCCTTGCGCCTCGGCGATCAAATCCTGCAACACTTCTTTAGCGCCGTCGCGGTCGCCCATGTCCAGGTAGACCTTAGCCAGATCCAACTTGGTGGCCAGCGGATCGTCCAACACCGACATGCCTTCGGCCTGCGCCGCCGCCGGCGCTTCCGCCTCTGCGGCCGGCGTCTCCGCCAGCATGTCTTCGTACAGGGATTCGAAACCCGCGGACGCGGCTGCTGGGGCCGCTGACGCAGCTGGCGCTTCGGCGGCGGCCGGCGTTTCCGCCGCCATGCCCTCCAGATTGAAGTCGAAGTCCAACAAATTGTTTTCCGCCGGCGCCGCGGCCGCGGGAGCCGCCTCCGGCTTGGGCTCCGCCGGCGCCGTCAGCTCCGCGTCCAGATCGAAATTAAGCAGATTGGCTTCCTCCGGCTTCTCCGCCTCTTCGGGCTGAGGCTCGGCAAAGAGCGCCGCCAGCGGATCATCCTCGGGAACCGCTGCTTCCGGCGCGGCGACGGGTTCAGGGGCGGCAGCCGGCGGCGTTGCCTCTGGCTCGCCGAACAGCTCCTTATCCAGATCGATGCCGCCCGGACTAGACACCGGCGCGGGCGCGGCTTCGATGTCCTCGCCCTCGCCGTCGGACAGATAGAGCGAGTTGGTCGGGTCTATGGAACGCCCCATCGCCGCGGCCTTGGCCCAGATCGGCCCATGGCCGTCGAAGGTGGCGTGCATTTCCCGCGCCAGCTTTTCAAAGCTGGCGACGTCAGGACGCGCCGCGTAGATCTCCATCAACTTCAGCCTCACCTCCTGGCGCGACGGGTCTTTGGCCAGCGCGTCCTTAAGGATGTCCTCGGCCTGAACGTCGCGGCCGTAGGCGATGTAGACCTCGGCTTCCGCCACCGGGTCGACCTCGGCCGCATCGATGGCGCCGGCCGCCTGGGTGAAATTGCTCATGAAGGAGTGGCCGCCGCCCACCGACGGCGGCTCCATGCCGGAAGACGCGCCGCGGCTCAAGGCGGCGCTGGTATTGTTGGCCGACAGCGACAAGGGCTTACCGCCCTTGCGCCGGCGCGCCAGCAACAGACCCAACGCGCCCAACAGGCCCAGGCCGGCCACGCCGCCGCCCACTAGCGGCAAATGATCGATCACCTTATCCAGCAACGACGGCTCCGGCGGCGGAGGCGGCATCGCCGGCTTGGCTGCGGGCTTGTGTTCCGCCGGAGCGGGTTTGGCCGCAGGAGCCGGAGCCGGCTCGCTGGCGGCGTGCGCGGGAGCGCTGGCGGCGACGGGTTCCGCCGCTATCGCGGCCGGAGCGGAACTGGGGCTGGAATTAGTCATGGGCGGCAAGGGCTTGCCCGCCTGCAGGGCCTTCAATTGCTCTTCCAGCGCGCTGATGCGCGCCTCCGCGCTCTTCAGCGCTTGCTCACGCGCCGCCACCTGCTGCTCAAGTTCGGTCAGCTTGCCGCCGCCCGGCTCGCTGGGCACCAGCTTCAGCACATCGGAACCGGCCTTGGCTTCGGCAGCCGGAGCCGCGGGCTGACTGCCTAGAATGCTGGCCACCTGAGCGGCGCTCAGGGACTTGATCTTGCGGCTGGCGGGCACTTTCAGCACCGCGCCCAGTTTGAGACGGCTGACGTCGCCGTCGACGAAGGCGTCCGGATTGGCCTGTGCCAAAGCGGCCATGGTCTGGTCCAGCGTGGCGCCGCGCGGCCGCACCTTGCCGGCCAGGCCGCGCAGGGTGGAACCGGACTTCACTTTGAGAATGCCTGGCTGCGGCCGTGCGATGGGCGCGGCGTTGCCGCGATAGCGGCTGGACAGATTGCTGTCGGCGTAACTGGGCACGTCCTGCACGATGTTGGCGGACGGAGAAGCCATCGAGTAGTTGCTGGGATCCAACAACACCGTGTATTCGCGCACCGCGCGTCCCGATGAAGTCTTGGCTTCCACCACGAAACGCAGGTAGGGATCGTTGATGGGTCCGGAAGAACTGATGCGTATCATCGCGCCGCGCGAGCTGGGCGCTACGCTGAAGCGCAGCATATTGAGCACGGTGGCGTAATCAACGTTCAAGTCCTGAAACGTATCCGCCCCGGCCAGCCCTATCCTGGCGCTCTCCAACTCCGCCGCCCTTACCCCGGTCAATTCGATATCGGCGCGGAACGGCTCGCCCAGATTGGACCTGACGTTGATTTTCCCCAGCCCTGCCCAGGCGCTGGCGGAGCAGGCCAAAGCCACCGCCAGAACACCGATTCTGATTTTTGCCTGATGTGTCACTGTCAACCTTCCGGCACGGTTTATCTTGATTTTATTTGCGCTGGCCCAGCGGGCGCAGACGGTAACTGTTGCAATCTTAGGCCCTGCCGCAGTTTTTAGCTAGATTTCATAATGACGCCGTTTGCGCGCGTTTTTCGACTCCGCCATGAAACAGGGCGGCACTCTCGCGAATGCCGCCCTCTGCCCGCGCCATGCGCGGCTTCGGCCAAACCGCTTAAATCAGATCAAACCATTCTGCTTTAACAGGGTCTCTGCGATATTCACGCAATTGAGCGCCGCGCCCGCCTTCACATTGTCGGCGGCCAGCCAGAAGCTCAGCGTCCGGCCCTTGCCGCGCAGACGGCTGACCCACACCGCTTCATTGCCGGTAGCTTCCATTGGCGTCACATAGCCGCCCAACTTGTCAGCGGCCACTACTTGCAAGCCTGCCGCAAGCAGACGCTTACGCGCTTGCTCCATGTCAAATTCATGTTCGAATGCCGCATTCACCGCCCACGCGTGGCCGAAGAACACTGGCACCCGCACGCAGGTGGCTTCCACTTGCAATTGCGGCAAGTCCAACAACCGCGTCAGTTCGCGCTCCACCGAGCGCTCTTCTTCGGAGGTGCCGTCCGCGTCCAGCGCGCCGATCTGCGGCAGCACGTTAAAAGCGATGCGCTTGTCGTAAACCCGGCTTTCTGTCTCGCGCTGGGAGAACAGCGCCGTGGTCTGATCCGCCAGCTCTTCCATTGCAGCCTGGCCGCTGCCGGACACCGATTGATAAGTGGCCACCGACACGCGCTGCAAGCCCAGCGGGCGCAGCGCCGCCAGCGCCAGCGCCAGCGGCGTCACCGTGCAATTGGGCACGGAGGCGAGCGCGGCTTCGCCGGCGTCCGCCAGCAAGGCGCCGTTGATGGAGGGAATCACCAGCGGCACACTGTCGTCCTCGCGGAAGGCGGAGCTGAAATCCACCACCGCCGCGCCAGCCGCGCGCGCTAGCGGCGCGTACTCGCGCGCCAGTTCGCTGCCGGCGGCGAAGATGGCCAGCGCCACGTTTTCGAAGGCAAAACCGTCGATCGGATGCACATCCAGTTCCAGGTTGCCATAAGCGGCGGTTTCGCCTTCCTTGTCCGCCGTGTCCACGGCAAAAACCCGGCCCACGGGCAACTGGCGCTGTGCCAGCAGTTCCAGTACCGCCTGGCCCACCAGGCCGGTGGCGCCGACTACGGCGAGCTGAATAGAGTTCGACATCGCTTTACTTTCTCAATCATTCATTGCAAACAGAATACCGCACGCAAAAAAGGGCACCTAGGTGCCCTTTTCAACTCGGCCGCCCTTCTCAAAGAGCGGCCCGGCAGTAGGAGCCCGCCAACGCGGCCCCCAGGCTGCCTCCATTCTACCCTGTCAACGCTCGATCAGGATACGCAACATGCGGCGCAGCGGCTCCGCCGCGCCCCACAGCAGTTGATCGCCAACGGTGAATGCGGACAGGTATTCGCCGCCCATCGCCATCTTGCGCAGGCGGCCCACCGGCGTGGCCAGCGTGCCGGTCACCGCCGCCGGGGTCAGCTCGGCCATCGAGGCCTCGCGGGTGTTGGGAACCACCTTGGCCCACGGATTCGCCGCGGCCAGCATGGCTTCGATCTCGTCCAAGGGCACATCGCGCTTGAGCTTGATGGTCAATGCCTGGCTGTGGCAGCGCATCGCGCCCACGCGCACGCACAAACCGTCCACCGGCACCGGATTGGCGGAGCGGCCCAGGATCTTGTTGGTTTCCACGCCGCCTTTCCATTCTTCCTTGGACTGGCCGTTGCCCAGATCCTTGTCTATCCACGGAATCAGGCTGCCGGCCAGCGGCACGCCAAAGTTCTGGCAGGGAAAATCGTCCGCGCGCAGGAAGTCCGATACTTTGCGGTCAATATCGAGAATGGCGGAAGCCGGGTCCGCCAGCAGGCCGGACACCTGGGCGTTGATCGCCCCCATGCCGGACAGCAGTTCGCGCATATTCTGCGCGCCTGCGCCGGAGGCGGCCTGGTAGGTCATGGAAGTGGCCCACTCCACCAAATCGTTCTGGAACAAGCCGCCCAAGGCCATCAGCATCAGCGACACGGTACAGTTGCCGCCGACGTAGTCCTTGACGCCGCGCGCCAGACCCTGCTCTATCACCGCTTTATTGACCGGGTCCAGGATGATGATGGCGTTGTCTTCCATGCGCAGCGCGGAAGCCGCATCCACCCAGTAGCCGTTCCAGCCGGCGGCGCGCAGCTGCGGATAGACTTCATTGGTGTAATCGCCGCCCTGGCAGGTGACGATCACATCCATGGATTTGAGTTCGGCGATGTCCTTCGCGTCTTTCAGCGCCGGGGTGTCGCGGCCGATGTCAGGGGCCTTGCCGCCCACATTGGAGGTGGTGAAGAACACCGGCTCGGCAATCACCGCAAAATCATTCTCTTCGCGCATGCGCTGCATCAGCACGGAACCCACCATGCCGCGCCAACCTACAAAACCTACTCTCACTGGGGTTTCTCCTGGTATCTGTCTGTCAAATCGTCGCGCCCGCCTATGCGGCGGGCGGCTGTAATGTTGTCACCCCATTGTGCAGCGCGATAAAGCACCAAGCAATGGGGTATTTCATTTTTATTGTATTCAAATCAGAACAGACGGTTCGCCCCGCGAAAACCGGGCGTACCGTCCGGGTTCAGAGCGCCGACACCACCGCATCTCCCATCGCCGAGCAGCTGACTTTTTCGCAACCGGCCTCGTAAATGTCCGCGGTGCGCAGACCGCGCGCCAGCACGGTCTTCACCGCGTTCTCCACCCGCTGCGCAGCGTCTTCCAGGCCGAATGTGTAGCGCAGCATCATCGCCGCGGACAGGATGGTGGCCAGCGGATTGGCCAGATTCTGGCCGGCGATGTCCGGCGCCGAACCGTGCGAGGGTTCGTACAAGCCCTTGTTGTTTTCGTCCAGCGAGGCCGACGGCAGCATGCCGATGGAACCCGTCAGCATCGAGGCCTCGTCCGACAGGATGTCGCCGAAGATATTGCCGGTCACCATCACGTCGAACTGCTTGGGATTGCGCACCAGCTGCATCGCCGCGTTGTCCACGTACATATGGGACAACTCCACCTGCGGATACTCCTTGGCCACATCTATCATCACCTCTTTCCAGAACTCGGTGGTTTCCAGCACATTGGCCTTGTCCACCGAGCACAAGCGCTTGTCGCGCTTCATCGCGATGCCGAAGGCGACATGGGCGATGCGGCGCACCTCGCCCTCGCTGTAGCGCATGGTGTTGTAGGCCTCGCGCTCGCCCAACTCGTTGACGGCGATGCCGCGCGGCTGGCCGAAGTAAATGTCGCCGGTCAGTTCCCGCACAATCATGATGTCCAGGCCGGACACCACTTCCGGCTTCAGCGTGGAGGCGTTTGCCAGCTCCGGGTACAGGATGGCCGGCCGCAGATTGGCGAACAGGTTCAAATCCTTGCGGATGGCCAGCAAGCCGCGCTCCGGCCGCAGCGGACGCTCCAGCTTGTCGTAGGCCGGGCCGCCCACCGCGCCCAGCAGCACCGCGTCTGATTCGCGGCACAGCTTCTGGGTGAATTCCGGATACGGCTGGCCAAAGGCGTCGTAGCCGGCCCCGCCCAAGGGCGCCTGCTCGGTTTCGATCGGCAGGCCGTCCTTGCGCAGCACTTCCAGCACGCGTTGCGCCTGGGCGATGATTTCCGGACCGATGCCGTCACCCGGCAGAATGGCGATTTTCATGGAGTTTTCCTTTTCAGTCTTGATGACCGCGCCGGGTCAGCCGCTCCACCAGCGCCCGCTCGCAACATTTGAATACGATATAAGCCGCCATCGCGGCATAGCCGGACGCCAGCAGTTCCAGCAACTGGCGCAGCGCGCCGTCCATCGCCGCCTGCCAGCCGGCGTCCAGCCACAGCTTGAAATTCAATTGCAACAACAGCGCCAGATTGACCGTACCGGCGCCGAACACCAGAAAGCTCAAGCCCAGCAGCACGAAGGCCCAGCAGGGATGGCGATGCAGCCAGGCCATCGCGCCGCGCCGGTCCTCGCCGCGGGCGACGCTCATCTGCCGGCCCACAGCACCATCACGTCGGAACTGAAACTGCCGTCCGCCTCGATGGCGAAGTAATCGCGCACCTCGCTACCCATCCGCTGTTGCAGCAGGCGGACGGCAGCGGCCATCTCCGGCGGCGTGCGCATGCGCGCGGTCCAGGCGTCGAAGGCCAGCCGCAGCCGCTGGCGGCGCAGGCTGTCCACTGCGAAGCCGGCCTCGGCCAGCATCGTCAGCCATTCTCCGGCGCTGTAATTGCGCACATGACTGGAGTCACGCAACACTTCCACCGCCTGCAAATGCGTGTCCAGCAGGGGCTGCCCCGGCGACATCACGTCTATCAGCGCCAGCCGGCCGCCCGGTTTCAGCACCCGCCGCGCCTCGCGCAGCGCTAGGCCAACGTCGCCCCAGTGATGGGCGGAATAGCGACTGAACACCAAGTCGAAATCGCCGTCGGCGAAGGGCAGGCGTTCCGCCGAACCCTGGCGCGTGCTCAGATTGTCCAGCCCGCGCCGGGCCGCTTCCGCCGCCACCACCTCCAACATGGCGGCCGACAGATCGTAAGCCACTACCTCCCGCGCCGCCTCCGCCACCTGGAAGCCGACATGACCAGCGCCGCAGCCCAGGTCTAGCACCCGCGCTGCGCCATGTTCCGCCGCCGCCTGGCGCAGCTCGGCGAACTCCGCGCCTTCCGCATGCACTTGGCTGCTCAAATAGGCGGCGGCCTGGCCGCCGAACTGCTGCTCCACATGCTGTTTATGCCCGTGGCCGCCCTGCTGTGGCGTGTTCACTCAACCTCCTTTGCTCAGGCGAACAGCCACGGCTGCTCGCCGCGGCGCTTGGCTTCGAAAGCCTTGATCTCGTCCGCGTGCCGCAAGGTGAGGCCAATCTCGTCCAGGCCGCCCAGCAGGCAGTGCTTGCGGTGCTCGGTAATGTCGAAGGAGAACACCTGCCCGGCCGGCGTGCTCACCGTCTGCGCCGCCAGATCCACCGTCAGCTGATAGCCTTCGGCGGCCGCGCACTCGCGGAACAGCTGATCCACCGCGTCCGCCGCCAGCACGATGGGCAGCAGGCCGTTCTTGTAGCAGTTATTGAAGAAGATATCGGCGAAACTGGGCGCGATCACCACGCGGAAGCCCTGGTCGTCCAGCGCCCACGGCGCGTGCTCGCGGCTGGAGCCGCAGCCGAAATTCTCCCGCGCCAGCAACACTTGCGCGCCTTGATAGCGCGGTTGATTGAGTACGAAGTCCGGGTTCAGCGGCCGCTTGCTGTTGTCCATGCCCGGCTCGCCGTGATCCAGATAACGCCATTCGTCGAACAGATTGGGGCCGAAGCCCGAGCGCTTGATCGATTTCAAGAACTGCTTGGGAATGATGGCGTCGGTATCCACATTGGCGCGATCCAAGGGACAGACCAAACCGGTCAGGGTGGTAAATGCTTTCATCGTCAATGCCGTTTCCGGGCGCGAACGCCCGCCTTCAATTAGAGAGTGCGCAACAGAGGCCGCCCCGGCGGACGCCGGGGGCGGACCGCCGCATCACATTTTGTTGGACACGTCCTTGGCGGCATTTTCAATCGCCTGCCCGCCCTTGGACACGTCTTGACCCACGCCCTTCACCGTATTGCAAGCGCTCAGGGTCAGCGCGGCCAGTACCAACAACAGCAGTTTTTGCATGATTCTCTCCTTGGAACGGTTACAACGAACGCACATCGACGAAATGACCGGTGACGGCGGCAGCCGCCGCCATCGCCGGACTGACCAGATGCGTACGGCCGCCCTGCCCCTGACGACCCTCGAAATTGCGGTTGGACGTGGACGCGCAGCGCTCGCCAGGCTGCAGACGGTCCGCGTTCATCGCCAGGCACATCGAGCAGCCCGGCTCGCGCCACTCGAAGCCGGCGGCCAGGAACACCTGGTCCAGCCCCTCGGCCTCCGCCTGCGCCTTCACCAGGCCGGAGCCCGGCACCACCAGCACCTGCTTCACGTTGGCGGCCTTATGGCGGCCCTTGGCCACGCTGGCGGCCTCGCGCAAATCCTCGATGCGGCTATTGGTACAGGAGCCGATGAAGACAATGTCCACCGCGATGTCGTGAATGGGAGTATTAGCCTGCAAGCCCATATAGCTGAGCGCGCGCTCAATGCCGTTTTTCTTCACCGGATCGCTTTCCCGCGCCGGGTCCGGCACCGCGCCGTCGATATCCACCACCATCTCCGGCGAAGTGCCCCAGGTCACCTGCGGCAGGATCTCCTCCGCGCGCAGCACCACTTCCGCGTCGAATACGGCGCCCGGATCGGAACGCAAAGTGCGCCAATACGCCACCGCCCGCTCCCACTGCTCGCCCTTGGGCGCGAACGGCCGGCCCTTCACATAATCGATGGTCTTCTGGTCCACCGCCACCATGCCCGAGCGCGCGCCGGCCTCGATCGCCATATTGCACAAGCTCATCCGGCCTTCCATCGACAGGCTCTCGATGGCCTCGCCGGCGAACTCGATCGCATAGCCGGTGCCGCCGGCGGTACCGATCTTGCCGATGATGGCCAGCGCCACATCCTTGCCGGTGATGCCGCGGCCCAGCTTGCCGTCCACCCGCACCAACATATTCTTGGATTTCTTCGCCACCAGGCACTGCGTGGCCATCACATGCTCCACCTCGGAGGTGCCGATGCCGTGCGCCAGCGCGGCGAAAGCGCCGTGGGTGGAGGTGTGGCTGTCGCCGCACACCACCGTCATGCCCGGCAGCGTGGCTCCCTGCTCCGGCCCCATCACATGGACGATGCCCTGGCCCTTGTCCTTGAACGGGAAATACGCCAGCGCGCCGAAGGCCTTGATATTGGCGTCCAACGTTTCCACCTGCTGGCGCGAGATCGGATCCTTGATGCCCTCGTCCCAATGATCGGTGGGCGTGTTGTGATCCGCGGTGGACACCACCGAATCCACGCGCCACAGCGGGCGGCCCGCCAGCTTCAGCCCCTCGAACGCCTGCGGGCTGGTCACCTCGTGCACCAGGTGGCGGTCAATGTACAGCAAGGCCGTGCCGTCTGCCTCCTGGCGCACCACGTGGCTGTTCCATAATTTGTCGTACAAGGTCTGTGCGGTCATGGTGTTTGCTCGAATCCGGTTATTCAACTTGAGACTGCCGCCGGCGCCGCGGGTTTCCGCGCATCGGCCACAGGACTTCGCTCCGTGGGCTTATCTTGGAACCAAACTTTCCCGGCAACAAGCCAGTTGCTTATACTAGTAGCTATACTAATACCCAGAGCCCTACGCCCATGACCGCCAGCAAAGACAGCGCGCCCTTGGGCCAATTCATCCGCGCCCACCGCGAACGGCTGAGCCCGGAACAAGCCGGCCTGCCGCCCGGCCAGCGCCGCCGCGCCAAAGGCCTGCGCCGCGAAGAAGTGGCCGCGCTGTGCGACATCAGCACCACCTGGCTGACCTGGATAGAACAGGGCCGCACCCAATCCGTGTCCGCGCCCACCCTGGCCCGGCTGGCCGAGGCCTTGCGCCTGACCGCCGCCGAGCGCGACTACCTGTTCAACCTGGCAGGCCTCAAAGACCCGGAACCGGAATGGCGCGGCCCGTCCGAACAGGCCAAGGCGCTGTTAAAGCAGGCCACCGCCCATATCGACTCCCCAGCCTACGTGCTGGACGCCGAATGGCGCGCCGTGGCCTGGAACCCGCCGGCCCAAAGGCTGTTCCGCGACTGGCTGGGCCGGCCGGACGCCAGCCGCAGCCTGCTGGACTTCATCTTCCTGGCACCGGAAGCGCGCAGCTTCATCGACCAATGGGCGGAACGCGCCGGCCGCATCGTCGCCGAGTTGCGCGCCGATCTCAGCCCGCGGCTGAATCAGCCCGCCGTGGCCGCGATGATTGCGGAGCTGGAAGCGAAAAGCCCGGAATTCCGCCAATACTGGCAACAGCAGGACGTGCAAGGCCGCGAAGGCGGCAGCCGCGTGTTCCACCACCCCAGCGCCGGCCGCATCGAGCACCAGCAAATCACCCTCAAGCTGGCCCAGGCGCCGGAGTACAAGCTGGTGATGCTGCTTTAAGATCGACATCCCAAACAAGACGAGCCAAGGCAGAAAGAGAGAGCACAGAAACCACAAAATGGGAAAGGAATGATGGCATACAGTCCAGCCATGCCGTCGACATGACCGTTTCTTTATATTGGCCGCCGCCGAGCTTGGGCACACTGCGCCGCATCCTAACCACGGCGGCGCCTGACGCCGCCTCCCTCGCTCAGGAGCGCTCAATGAAAATTTCCAGCGACATGCTCAGCCGCATTCACCCGCGCGGCTGCGCCGACCCGGACACCCCGCCGCAAACCGCGCTGGCCGCGGATATCCGCAGCGCCGTCAACAACAGCGCACGCCCGTCCGCCATCACCCGTTCAAGCCCGCACGCCGCGCCGCCGACCGAATCCGCCCGACGTTTGGTACCCGACACCCTGCAAGGCATTCTTGCGCAAGCGCAGCGCCAGTTCAGCCTGTGGCTGGCAGGCCGCCCCCAGGAAGACGCGCACAACCTGCTGCGCAACTACTACACCTCCATCGTCCACGACCATATCGACAATACCGCCGAGGCCGTGGCCCGCCAATGCCTGCCCCAAGCGCCCAGCAGCCGGCTGGCGGAACAAGCCAAGCACTACCGCGCCTTCGTCATCGACACCGCCGCCGCGCGCTTCCCCAGCCAGGCGGAGTACTTCCGCAAACAAGCCGGCCCCAGCCTGCTCAACAACCATCTCAGAGGCATCAGCACCCAAGCCGGACTCAACGACAAAGACCCCAAACACCAGGCCGCGCTGAAACAACTGGTGGAACACTGCGCCGTGCAGCTGGCCGTCCGCCTGCAGCAACTCAGTCCGCTGACCTTGCGCGATACGCTGGAACAAGCCCGCTGCGACTATCTGCGCGGCCAGGCGCCCGAGCATGCCGCGCCCCAACCGGAGCAGGACATCATCGCCCCGCTGCCGCCGGCCGAGGCCATCCTCCGACGCAACAAGGCCAACAGGCTCAAAGCCCACCGGGATTCCCGTCAGATCAACTTCAGACGGCTGACCGGCTTTAACTAAGCGCGGCTAAAAACCACGTTCACGCCCCGCCCAGCGCCCGCAGCATCGCCGGTCGCTGGGCCTTGGGCAGCTTGGCCACATAGTCCCGCGCCGACTGATCGTACTTGTCCCTGTCCTCCAGCGAGGCGCCGTGCTTGAGCAGATCAGCCACCAACTGCGGCGCGCCGCTCAACACCGCCGCCATCAACAGCGACATCTGCGAAAAGCGCGTCGACACATTCACATCCGCGCCATGCTCCAGCAGCAACTTCGCCGCCGGCGCATTGCGCGCCTCCGCCGCGTAGAACAGTGGCGTCTTGCCGTCGTAGACATCCGCGTTCACATCCGCGCCGGCTGTCAACAAGGCCGCCACCGCAGCCGCCCGGCGGCTCTGAATCGCATACACCATGGCCGAGCTGGCGCCGTTGTCCAGACCCTGGTTCAAATCGCAATGATGCTGCCGCGCATACTCGACAATCGCCTGCTCCGAACCACGCAGCACCATCTTCCAATCCTGCTCCGAGCACGCCGCCGACGCCTGCGCGCAGACCAAGATCAGCGCCAAGCCGGCCAAGCTTCTCAATCGCATGGCTCCCCTCCCAATCAGCTAAAAGCCGCCACTATAAGCGCAAGCCCGCCGCTTGACATCCCCGCGCCCTTGACCCGACCGGCCCGCGCCGCCACAATCATCCGCGTGCCGACCTACATCCGGCACTGGGACTGGAACCCCAAAAACTTCACTCTCAGCGAACGGGCCGCTTTGCGGCCCTTATTGTTCGCTGCCTGAGCACGCCCATACGGCGGGCGCAGGCTGCGGGAACGGCTTCGGCCGTGCCGAGAGGAGAGTGAATCGGTGTTCCAGTCCCGTGGTCTTGCGCCCGCCTCCCGACTGGAACCGAGAAGCGGGGACATCATGCACACTCTCATAGGAGTATTACTAATGTCCCAAGCCCTTCCCCCGCGCCGTCATTACCGGCCTAAGCCTCACGAAACCCAGGCCACGCAACTGCCCTTCGTCCGCTACCTGCCGCAACGCGGTCAGCCCCACCATTGGCAGATGCCGCCCGCCGACGACTACGTGGACGCCTGCGCCTACGGCCGCGAATGCGCCGCCCACCTGGCCCAATACCTGAAAGACAATCCGGACCGCCACAACAAGGGTCTGCTCGGCAAGATCGCCTACGACATCGACTTCCGCGACCCTCACTATGCCCGCGGCTATTGGGTGGGTTTCTTCAACTACGCGGAGCAGTTGATGGTGCTGGGCGCGCTACGCTGCGACGTCTTCCAGCACGTGGACAGCGTGCACGCGCTGCAACGCGCGCAAGTCGCCAAAACCGAGCTGGAAGGCAAGATTCCCGGCCGCAATAGCTAAGACGTAAAAAAGCGGCGCGCCGAATTAGCGCGCCGCTTTCATGGCCATAGAAGACCGCAGGTTTCAACCTCTAATAATCGATATAGCCCCAATTATCCTCGTCTATCGGCGCAGCCAGCTTTTCCGCCGGATAATTGCGCAGACCTTCCAACACTACCGGCAAATCATGGGCAATCGCCTCGTACTCGTCCCGTGGCAAATGATAGGCCGCATGATAACGCTCCAAGTCAAAATGCTCCAATATCGCCAAGGCCCAAGGATGAAAATTGATCGGCACGTGATCCCACTCTAAGGCTTTTTTGGTGATAGACAACCATGCAATCGGAAGATTCGCGTTAACTTGGCAGTAGACATCCCAAGCCTCATTCATTACCCACCAAAATATATGACTAACCTGCTCTGGCGTATAACTATGTCGCTCCGCCAACCTCCACTCAGAATCAAAAATATCATCGCAAAATTTAACTGCCGCAAGATATACAGCCTCTCTTTCAGAAAAGCCATAGACGCCTTCACCCAATAAATCATTCAAACTCGACGCAGGAAACACTTTACCTCCTTATTTTTTCTTTACAGGATTATAAGACAAATCTGGCGCAACTGGCCACTTCCCCTTATTTCGCTCGGCCCCGGAAGGGGTAACTGTCACCACCCCACCATCCTTGTAAACTGCGACATTACCATTCCCATGGTACAACCGTACCTCCACGTTGGGGAACAACTCCACAAACTGCTCCCTAATAACTTTAGAACAGCTTTCACAAGGAGGCCTTTCCGTAAACAAATTAATATTTCCCCGCACACCAACATCATTTCGGTACTTCTGAGCAAAAGCCTCCAATATTTTAAACTCAGTATCCGACTCCCTTGGCACCCCTTTAAAAGGACCTGCATATGGGGTTAGAATTCTTTCGCCCGGAGGAGGTAAGCTAACAAACCCATCTCGCTGCCCTTCTGGACTGTTTCCTATTCTAGAGTGCGCCTTCACTTCCACACTCTCTTTACCATAAACATTAATTTCTGCCACACCTGCATTTCCAGCTGGCATCCCCTTTTCATTCATTATGGGATACTGTTTTCTGATCTGATCCACCCCAGCCTTCAACGACGACCAAGTTTCCGCATGATAGCTTTCCCCATCTCGGTTGGCATTCAGCTTGGTTTGCGTTTTTGCTGGCACTGGCGATGCGGACAGGTAGTCCGGCTTTTCCTTCGCCGGCTCTGCTTTTACCAGCGTCCCGCCGCCAACCGGCCTGCCCTGCGGCTTGGGGGCGACGCCATTGGTGGAAAACAGCAGGCCCGATGCGATTGCCCTTTGCATCAAGCTGGTTTGAGACTCGTTAATCGCCCCGCTTGTCACCGCCACGTGTTCCGCCGTACCCAACAACTTGTTCAGCTGATCTAGACGGTTATCCAACTGAATCACTTGCGGCGAGGCAGTTTTTCCGCTTTTATACAAGTCCAATTGTTGCTTGAACGTTGCTGTATATTCCTCCTGCAACTGCAACACAACCTGTTTTTGCTCCGCCTTGGAAACATGAGCAAAATCGCCAGTCACCAACCCAACATAACGAGCGAATTGCTCTTGGTTCATCCTGCCATTAAGCCGCGGCAACTGAGCATAAGCATCCGCCATCTGAGGCAGATACTGTAGATTCAATGCATCGTTCTTATAGTCCGCGGTTCCACGATAATCCAAACGAACACCGCTACTCCCCTGCAGGTCTTTCAAAATGGCTTCCGCCTGCGGGTCATTGCGGTAGCTAATGTACATCTCGCTATTTTGGAAGGCCAGTTGCTCCAACAGGCGAGCCTCCCATTGTTTGGCGCTTAGTCCCTCTTTCCCCGCCAACTGTTTTGCTTTTTCCTTCACCAGCTTGGTCTGACTGGGGTGCAGCTGCCTATTGAACTTTTCCCCATCCAGCGCCACCGCGCCTCCCGACAATGCCGCACCAGCATCGCCGCCGCTCAGTCCGCCCACTACCGCACCGGTGGCGACGGCTGCCCACTGCTGAATGGCTTTGCGTTGCGGCTCGTCCAACTGGGTATTGCTCTGCAGATAATCAGCCACTTGGCTGCCTATCCACTCATTGGCGCCGGCCGCCGCCATGCCCGCCAACATATTGCCCCCGCCCGCCTTAGCCTGCAGCGCCCCCATCAGCGCATGCAGCGCCATCTTTTCCGGACTACCGTCCTTCCAACCCATTTCCTTAGACAAGTCGCCCACGGCGCGGAAACCTACCTCGCCCAAGACGCGGCTGAACTCTTGTTGCTCCGCAACTTTCTTGGCGTCGAAGATACGCTCCAATTGCCCACCCGCGCTTGCGGTGTCGCGACTTAAACCCGCAGTGCTATCTTGGCCGCTGCTCTGATCTTGCTTGACGGTAATGCTGCCGCCGGCTATCGCGCTGTTCGTGGTACTGGATTTGGACTCCTGCTGCGGAACGCCCAAACCTGGCATCACCATGCCGCCCTTTGGCGCGCCGCCCATGCCATCCCCGCCGGAGCTGAAACTGGCGCTGAAACTGACCGCGGAAAATGCTGCAGAATTTTCCAGCCCGGCAAAGCCCAGGCTATTAGTAAGCAACTTGTTTTTGGCGATGTCCGCCGTGCTCGTGATCACCGCGCCATTCAACTGGGAATGCCCGCCCACGGCGACATCGAAACCACCCTTGCCGGCAAACAAGCCAGTTTGCTCCTGCACGCTGCGCCAATCGCTCTTGGTTTGACTAAAGCTCAGACTGCCGTCCACTCCGCTATCGTTGCCATAGGCATAGCGGCCTTCAATCTGACCGGACCAACTCTTTTGTCGGTATTGATCCCGATCTTGCTCGCTGGTCAATGTGAGATTTCTGCCCACCTCAAATTGGATGCTGTCGCCGCGTACGGTCGTCCCCGTCAGACTAGCGTCGCGGCCGGTTTTGACTTGCACTTTGCCGGTGGCGTCCAGCGTGGTTTCCTCATGCGTCAGACTGCTGATCTTGGTGCTGCTCTGATTCATTGCCGCAGAGCCGTAAGCTCCAATCCCGCCTTTGCCCCCGCCTTTGCCCACGCTTCCGCCAATGTAGACCCCTGCTTCCAGGTCCAGCTTGCGATAGGTGCTTTCCTGGCTGCTGATGGCCTCCTGGCTATGGGTGATCAGGTCTCGGGCGGCGTTCAAAGCAATGGCGTTGGCAGTCAAAGCCGCCCCGGTCAGCGTGATGTCTCCGTTTTCTCCACTCCCATCGCCCCGCGCCCGAATATCTATTTCGCCACCAGCCGCAGCTTGCGCTTTCTTCACCACATCAACGTGGGAGACGCTCTCGCTTTCTTCACGGCTATAGCCATAGCCGATGGAAACCCTGCCCTTCAAACCGCCGCCCTTGTCCGTGCTTTGACTGACGGACTGCATCATGGTGGACAAGTCTTTGGCGGCGTAGGCCGCTTTGGCGGCATAAAGCGCTTTAAGCCTAGGATCGCTGACTTGCGAGCCGCGATCCGCGGAACTCATCAGATTGGCCGCAGCCTGGCTGACCGTGCTTTTGGCTCCGATACGCAAACCACTGGATTCGGTGTAACTGAGCGTGCGGCTGTCCAATGCATCCACCACCGCGACTCCGCTTACATCTCGACCATCAATCCGAATATCCTTGGCCGCTTGCAGCTGGGTGCCTATCAGGTCGATTTTGCCTCCGGCCTGAAGCAGCAGACTGCCGGCGTTGCTGCCAACCACGCCCTGGACATGGGAGGCATTGGTCTGCAGTTCTTCAAGTCCTTTGGTTCGGCTGCCTACGGTTACACCAAACGAACCGCCTCCGCTGCCGCCAAACATGCCACTGGTTTTTTCTATATGAATATGTTCGGAGCGCGCCCGGTCTATGGCGCTGTCCAGCGTAATATCACGTCCCGCAATCAAAGCCACATCGTTGTTAGCAACAATCTGCGCGCCTACGGCCCGAATGTCGCGCACGCCTTTCACTACGATGGCATCGGCAGATAACAATGTCTGTTGCGCCGTGGTGCTGTCATGCGAAGTGATATCAGTGACAGTTTTTTTATTGAACATACCCCCAGAACTACGTACGGTCTTGTGGTAATCGCTATGTCTATTGTCCGCAGTGCCCAGCTCTATATCGCGCCCGGCCAACAAAACCGATTGACCATCGCTAGTAATATTGGCCGCCTGAGTTGCGATATCGCGACCAGCATTGAGGGTCAAACCGCCAACGCCGGACAGCGCGCTGCCGTGCTGGCTAAAGTCATAATTGTTGTGGATATCGCCATTGGTGTAGTAGTTGTCACTGCGGCTTTGAGTGGCCACCGCTCCCAGGCGGATATCCTGGCCGGCACTGAGCGTCAAAGCGCTGTGGCTGCCCAGGCTGACGCCGTTCAACACCGCGTCGCCACCGGCTTGAAGTTGCAGATTACCCTGGCTGGCCAGGCCCGCCACGGTGAGGCTGTCCGTTTGCCAGCTGTGCCCCGCGCCCTTGGAACCCATCTGCACATTGAGACGATCTTGCCGGCTGTTGACTTCGCTTTGCACGGTCAGCTGCTTGCCGGCTAGCGCCAGCAGGTTGCCTCCTGCCTGGGCCTGGGAGCCGTTGAGGGCTAGATTGCCGCCGGCTTGCAGCAGCATATCGCCGCCGGCCTGCAGCTGGGTGGCATGGCGAGTCTGGTCCAGCGTCGAATACGCTCCCCAACCCCAGCCGTTCCAGCTGCCCTGGCCTTGTTTACTGTCCAGTGTAGATTGCAGGGTCAGCTCATTGCCGGCCACGGCCAGCAACTTGCCGCCAGCCTTGACCTCCGCGCCGCTGAGCGTGAGATCGTGCCCAGCGTTGAAACCCAGGCTGCCGCCCACTTGCAGCGTACTGCCGACATGGTCGACCTGCTGGTAACTGTACTGGCTGCGGCCGGTGTTGCCGGCATGGCTGTAACGGTTTTCGCGGCTGGCGATGTCCAGATCGCGGCCGGCTTGCAGTTGCGCGTCGCCGCTGACCTGCAGCTGCGCGGCTTGCAGCTTCAGATCATTGCCGGCCTGCAGCTGCAAGCTGCCCGCCTGAATCACGCTGCCGGCCTGGCTGTGTTGCTTGTCGTCGCTAACGCTCAGATCGTGGCGAGCGCCAAGACCCAGGTCGCCGCCGGCCAGCACTTTACCGCCTTCGATGCGGATATCGCCCGCCTGCGCCAACAGGCTGTTGTCCGCCTTCAGCGTGCCGCTGTTGATCAGCGAGCCATCTGCCAGCAACTCCATATGGCTGCCGGCCAGCACCGCGCCCTGACCGCGCAACGATTGCTCCTGCGCCTTGGCCAGATAGACCACCGGCACCAGCACGTCGTGGCCGTCGACATTCTGCTTCACCAGCCACACCATATCCGCAGTAAGACGGGACATCTGCTCCGCGGACAGCGCCACGCCCGGCGTCAATTGGAATTGCTTGGCGTATTCCGCGCCCTGGCTCATCAATTGCTGGTACTGCTGCGTCGCGTTGGCGTTGCCGCCGATAAAGCGCTTGCCGGTCAGCTCGGTCACCGCGCGGCTGACCAGTTGCTGCTCGTAGAAACCATCGCCCAGGCGTTTTTCCACGCGGCTGGGGTCGTAGCCCAATTGTTTGAGCAGGTAATCCGACGAAATGAAATTGTTGTACTGGGTGAAGCGCGGGTCGGTTTCCACCAGGTAAGGCTGTTGCGGCGCCGGGCGCGTCTGGAACAGACCGTTATTAGGCAGGCTATAGCCATCGGCCACCGGGTTGGCCGCCTTGGTGCCGGCGGACTCCAGCAACACTTGCTGCGGCAACACCGAGGTTTTGGTCCCGTCCCACTGCGCGCCGGCTTGGCTGCCCACAGCGGACTTTTGCAGATCCGCCGCCGCTTGCGCGCCAGTCAGCGGCCCAGCCAACGCTTGCGCGGAGGCAAGGGCATCCAGCGGCTTGCCGCCCAGCTTCTTGCCCGCGCTGGCCGCGTCGCCATCGGCTTGCGTCAAAGCCTTGCCCGCCGCGGTGTTTACCACCGCTGCTGCGGGCTGGTTATTGCCGGTAGTTAGAGAGATGTCGAGTTGCGAAGCCTTGCCGTTGGAAATGATGGGGGCTTGTAGCGTAAGTTTTTGGCCGGTGCTAATTACTGCATCAAGCGACCCTACTTTCTCAACCACTGTTTTTATAGGCAACGACACATCATGAGTACCAAAACAGAATCGCCCGGGCTGGCACTCATTAGCCACAGTAGAAACAACCGATGTCACTACTGTTTTATTTAAATTCTGCCCAACGTTTTTTACCACCCCTCCACTTTCAAATAAATTACCACCAACCAAAATATCACCATACTCATTAACTCCCTCTACAACATTGAAACGAGCATCGCCTCCAACATAGAAGCCACCACTCCTCCCCCCCTCAACAGCGACATCTACCGCCTCATTAATTTTAGTGACTCGAGCAAACTCCCCAGGGTTGGCCAAGGGCAAGTTTGGAGAGATGCTTGACAAATCTACAACCTGCCCCTTTCCTTCCCGAGCAAAGACACTTAACTCAACTCCATCTCCTACATAGTGCCGGTAGTCATTATTAGGAGGTAGGCGAGATTCCATTTCTCCAGCTGTCATCACTCTAGCATCCGTCAACATATTACTCGCCCAGACCTGACCATTTACAGGAAAAAGATGCTTATTTGGATCAAACCCCACCAAGTAAACATACCTGTCATTTTTTTTACTTATGTAATAATATTGCTCCGTTTTTACCTCAATAATTCTTCCACCAGAGTCAGGAACTTCAACCTTACGCTCCACAGTTAACAAATTATGCTGAACATCATCTTTTACAACCCTATAATTTAGCAAATAATATGGAGCCGGACCACAGGACCTATCACAACTCTGATAAAAAACCTTCCAACTTACGTCCACCCCATTTTTAAAATCAAATTTACCAACATACGGCCTAATTATTGGAGAACACAACCCACGCCCATCATGACCACAATTATCAGTAACACCAACAAGCATCACGGGGTATTTATACAAGCTTCGTTGCTCTGTTCTTTCAAGACTATTTGTCTTTAACGCAATGGCAGCAGATTCATTCCTCAACCCGCTTGCATCCACAAACAAGTTTCCATCAGACTGCAAAGTCGCCACATGGTTAATCACCTGCCCTGCGGCCGCTCCGGCCTTGCCGATGCGCATATCCCCCTGGCTATACAACCAGCTGCCGTCGTGATTATTCAGCGTCTGGCCGATATCCAGCGCCATATTCCCGGCAGAGGCGATCAGACCCTGATTGCCGCCGTTGTCCAGGCTGGCGGCCTGGATGGAGATATCGCCGCCGGTGATGGAGTGGGTGTTCAACACGCTGGCGGCGTTCAGTTGCAAGGCGCCGGCGCTGAGCTTGCCGCTATTGCTCAGCGCCTGGCTCAGCGCAGCGCTGAGTTTGCCGCCGGCGTTGACCTCGCCGCTATTGGTCCAGCTGACGCCGTTCAAGACCAAATCGCCACCGGCCTGCAACTGGCCGCTATTGATCAAATTGCCGCTGCTGCTGATGCTGAGCTTGCCATTGGCCTGCAACTTGCTGCCCGCGACATGGATGAAGTCGCTGGCCAGGGTCAGGTTTAAGTCCTTGCCAGCCAGGAAAGAGCCGGAATTACCCAGCGTCACGGCGTCTATACCCAGGCTGCCCACGCTCAGCAGGCTGCCGCCGGCATTGTCCAGTCCTTGCGCCTTGATCCGCCAATCGCCGTTGCCGGCGATCTGGCCGCCGTTGTTCAATTGCCCGCTAAGCGTCACGCGGCTGTCGCCGCCGCCCAGCGCCAACAGCTTACCGCCCTGGTTGAGCAAGCTGCCGCTGTCCAAGCTCAAGGTGCGGCCGGCCTGGATCAGGCCGCCGGCATTGTCCACGCTGGCGCTGTCCAACTTCAAAGCGCCGTTGCTGCCCAAAGCGCCCTGGCGATTGTCCAGCGCTCCGCTCGCGCTGAGTTGCAAATCGCCCTGACTGCTGAGCGTGCCGCCGGCATTCAGCAAGTCCGCCGCCGTCACCTGCAGCTGGCCGTTGGACAGCACCTTGCCCTGCCGGCTATTGTCCAGCTGGCCGCTTAACTCCAGCTTGGCCGCGCTGTCACCGGCCTGGCTGAGCAGACCTTGCTGGTTGTTCAGCTCGGCGGCTTTCAGCTGCAGCTGCCCGGCCTGGATCTTGCCGCCCTGGTTCTGAGCCAGTTGCGCCACTTGCACGTCCAGCTTGGCCGCGCTTTGCAAAACGCCCTGGCGGTTGTCCAAGGCCAAGGCGCTCACCTCCAGACGGCCATTGCCGGCCAACAGGCCTTGAGCGGAGTTGTCCAGCGTCCCGCCGATGGCGACCTTGCCGTCGCCGGCTCCCAGCGCCTTGATGCTGCCGCCCTGATTGCCTAGGCTGGCCGCGTGCAGTTGCAGGGATTCGGCCTGCACCGTGCCGCCCTGGTTGTTCAAGGCCGCGCCCAGCTGCAATTGCAGCCCCTGCCCGCTGAGCAAGGCGCCGCCTTGATTGTCCAAGCCTTGGGCCAATTGCAATGATTGCGCGCCCAGGCTGCTCAACGAGCCCTGCTGGTTGTTCAGCGATTGGGCCGCAAGCGTCAGGCCGCCGTTGCTGAACAAGGTACCTTGCTGGTTGTCGAGCCGCTGGCGCACCTGCCATTGCGCCATGGACTGCCCCAGGTGGCGGATTTCGCCGCCCTGGTTGCTGAGCGTGTCCGCCTTCAGGTTCAGATCCTTGGCGACGATATGGCCGCCGTCATTGTTCAAGCCGGCTTGCTTCTCCAGCTTCAACTCTCCGGCCGACTGCAGCGTGCCGCCGTGGTTGTCGATGTCGGCGCCGTTGACCTTCAGTTCTGTATTGCCGGCGATCTTGCCCTGGTTGTTCAACTGGCCGCTGATCTCCAGGCTGCTGGCCACGTCCTTGCCCAAGGCCAGGATCTGGCCCTTGTCGGCGTTGTTGACGCTGGCCGCCGTCAGTTGCAGATCCTTGCCGGCCTGGATCAGACCCGCGCCATTCTCTAGTTGCCCAGCCGTCAGCTTGAACGTGCCGTCGCTGCCGAGCAGGCCATCGTTGTGCAGCACCTCGCTGGCGCTGAGGGTAAAGCCTTGCGAGCCGATCAGGCTGCCCTTGGCGTTGTTCAGTTGCCTCAGCTGGGCGTCCAGCTGTTGCTGGGCGAAAACTTCGCCGCCCTGATTGCTGAGCGTGTCCGCCTTCAGGCTCAGATCCTTGGCGACGATGTGGCCGCCATCGTTGTTCAAGCTGGCTTGCTTCTCCAGCTTCAACTGGCCGGCCGACTGCAAAGTGCCGCCATGGTTGTCGATGTTGGCGGCGTTGACGTCCAGCCCAGCATTGCCGGCGATCTTGCCCTGGTTGTTCAGCTGGCTGCTGATCTCCAGGCTGCTGGCGGCGTCCTTGCCCAAGGCCAGGATCTGGCCTTTGTCGGCGTTGTTGACGCTGGCCGCCGTCAGTTGCAGGTCCTTACCGGCCTGGATCAGGCCCGCGCCGTTGTCCAACTGGCCGGCCGTCAGCTTGAACGTGCCGTCGCTGCCCAGCAGGCCATCATTGCGCAGCACCTCGCTGGCGCTGAGAGTAAAGCCTTGCGAGCCGATCAGGCTGCCCTTGGCGTTGTTCAGTTGCCGCAGCTGGGCGTCCAGCTGCTGCTGGGCGAAGACTTCGCCGCCCTGGTTGCTGAGCGTGCCCGCCTTCAGGACCAGGTCCTTGGCCACGATGTGGCCGCCGTCGTTGTTCAAGCCGGCTTGCTTCTCCAGCTTCAACTCTCCAGCCGACTGCAGCGTGCCGCCGTGGTTGTCGATATCGGCGGCGTTGACGTCCAGCCCGGCATTACCGGCGATCTTGCCCTGGTTGTTCAGCTGGCCGCTGATCTCCAGGCTGCTGGCCGCATCCTTGCCCAAGGCCAGGATCTGGCCCTTGTCGGCGTTGCTGACGCTGGCCGCCGTCAGTTGCAAATCCTTGCCGGCCTGGATCAGGCCCACGCCGTTCTCCAGCTGCCCGGCCGTCAGCTTGAGCTGACCGTCGCTGCCCAGCAGGCCGTCGTTGCGCAGCGCGCCGCTGGCGTTCAGCTCCAGGCCTTGCAAGGCGGTCAATCGCCCTTGCGCGTTGTCGAGCTCCGCCGCCTTGATCTCGGCTTTGGCGTCGCTGTGCAGCTTGCCTTGTTCGCGGTTGTCGATTTTGTCCGCGCTCACTCTCAGCGTATCCGCGCCGGCGTGGCTGATTTCGCCATGTCGGTTGTCGATGGCCGCCGCGTCCACGGTCAGCGTTTTGCCCTGGCTGGCGATCACGCCTTCGCGGTTGTCCAGCAGCCCTTGCACGTCCACCAAGCCGGCGACCGCGCCGCTTTGCGCGATCAGGCCGCCGCGGTTGTCCAGCGCCTTCGCCTGCAGTTCTAGCTGTCCGGCGCTCAACGCGCCTTGCCGCAGCTGGATGCCCTCGCCGGCTTGCAAGCGAGCCAGGCCCTTAGCGCCCAGCTTGGCTTGCGAGGCGTTCAAATCCCCGTCCGCCGTCACCCGCAAATCGCCGTGGCTGGCTCCCACAACCGCGCCCTGCAACTGGGCCTTGCCCGCCTGAATGCTCGCATCGCCGCCGGCCAGCAATTCGCCATGGAAATCCAGACCCGCGCGGCTGCGCAGCGTCAGCGCGCCGGTCTCGCCCAATTTGCCGTCGGCTTGTGCGCCGGCGGCCACGCTGCCCTTGCCCGCCACCGCGGCCGCTTCAATGCCGAGCGCGCCGCCCGCTGTCAGGCTGCCGTCCAATTGGGCCGTGTCGGCGGCGGCCACTTGCAGCGCGCCCTGACTGCGAGTCTGGCCGCCGTGTTCCAGCTTGCCGCCGCTGTTGAGCTTCATGTCTTGCTGACTGAAGGTCTTGCCCTTCAGCAACAGATCGCCGGCGCTGGTCAACTGCAGATCGCCGGCGCGCGCCGCCATCTCGCCTTGTTGATTGACGCCCACCCCGGCCTCGGTGCCCACCAGGCGGATGGCGTTGGCGTACATGCCGCCCAGTTGCGCCACGTCCAGCGCGAAGGTCGGCGCGGCGGAACCGTCGGCCGCCAATGGCCGCGCCTGCAGGGTGTCGGCGTCCACCTGGTTGCGCCCCAGCACCAGATCCAGTTGCTTGGCGTGCAGCTCGGCATTGACTTGCAGCGCGCGGCTGATGATGGCGAATTTATCGACATTGCCGGCATTCAAGCCGGCGCCGCTGATGCTGACGGCGCCGCCGTTGACCTGGAAGCCGGTAAGCGCGCCCTGGGCGTTGAGCTGCGGCGTGCCAGTGGTCAACATCGCCTGCTGGGTGTTGATGAAGCCGCAGCCGCTGCAACTGATGCCCCATGGGTTGGCCACCACCACTTGCGCGCGCTGGCCGGCCACTTCCAGATAGCCGTTCAGCTGCGAGGGGTTGGCGTGGGTGACCTCGTTGAGGATGATGCGGGCGCTGCCGCCGGCCAGATTGGGATTGCCGCCAACATAGCCGGCCAGCTGGGTGTTGACGACTTGCGCGCTATTGTTGAGCACCACCCCTTTGGGGCCGACGTTGAATTGCTGGTACTGGTTGTGGGACACGCCGGCGGCTGTAGGCGCCGCGATCTGCACCACTGGCAGCCCGCTATTGGCCTGGATCACCGTCGGCCGCTTGCCGGCCGCCGCGCCGGGGTCGGCCACGATGTCCGCCGCCAGCGCGACGCTACCCAGGCTGACGCCCACCCACAGCGCGCATAGTTTGAAGCCGAAGCCGCGCGCGGCGGCGAATCTCGCCCCCGCCGCAGTCTGGCCGCGGCCGCCGCCCTTGCCCTGCCCGCTTGCGGTTTCCTGCACCGCCATCAGTTGGCCGCGCGCTTGGTTGAAGATGATGCGATAGAGTGTTTTGTTCATGATGGCGTCGTCGAAACAGGACAGGGCCCGGCCTTGAACGCACGCTCAAGGCCGGGGACTCGGCAAAACAGGCTTATTGCCAGAGCAGGGTCAGATTGAAATGGGTGATGGCGGGCCGGTTCCAGCCTTGCGGTTGGCGCATCGCGCGTTCATGGCTGAGCTCGGCGCTGAGTTTGCCCGCCAACTGCGCGCGCAGGCCGGCGGCCCAGCCGGAAAGGCTGCGGCTGGTATCGTCGGCGTAAGCCGGATGCGACACCCGGCCGGCGTCCAGGCCCAGATAGCCTTCCAGCTGCGCGCCGGCCGGGGCCGGTAGCGGCGCGCTCAGTTCATTGCGCCAATACAGGCCGCCGCGGCCGCTGAGGCTGTTGCTGTTGAAGCCGCGCACGGTGTAACGGCTGCCGATGGAAAACTGTTCCGAGGGCAGTAGTGGGTCGACGCTGTACTGGCCGCGCAGCTCGCTGCTCCAGCGCCAGGTTTGGCTGCCCAAGCGCAGCGGCAGCTGCAAGGCCAGGCGGCTTTGGAACAGCTCATGGCGCGCGGTGAAGCCGGCGGCGGCGGTTTGCGCCTCGTTTTGCGCGCCCCAGCCGCCGATGCCGCGCTGATAGCCCAGCGAGGCGTCCAGCACCGCTTCGCCCAGATAGCGGCGATGACTGAGCTCCAGGCCGGCGATGGTCAGGTCGCGGCGTTGCTGCGCGATTTCCGCGTCCTCGATAAAACTGCGCGAGGCCTTGCGGGTCAGGCTGGCCTTGAGTTCGGTCTTGCTGCTCTGGTCGCGGTGCAGCAAGCGCGCCAGCGACAGCTGGGTATTGCGGCTGTGGCCGCTGGAAGAGAAAGACTGATTAATCGCCTGCACCGTTTGCCGGTAGGCGAACGCGCTATAGCTGGCAAACGCGGTCCAGTCGCCCCAGGGCAGCAGCCAGGACACGGTATGCGCCTGGCTCAGCGGATGGGCGATATGCTCGGCGTCCTGGCTCCAGGACAGGGACAGCAGGTCGTTGAAGCCGGTGGCGCCGCCCAGCAGCAGGCTGGCGTTGCTCTGCAGCCTGCCGGTGGCGGGCTGGCCGCTGTCGTCCAGGCTCAGTTGCCCGGTCAGCTGGCGCGCACGGCTGCGGCTGACCGCCACATCGCTTTCGCCCGGCTGTTGTCCAGGCACGATTTCCATTGTCGCCTGCTGGGTGGGCACTCGCCCCAGTTGTTCCAGGCCCTGCTCCAGCGCGCGCACATTGAGGATGTCGCCGGCGCCCTGCGGAAAGGCGGAAGCCAGGCCGCGGTCGCCCGGCCCGTCCTTGAGCCGGATTTGATGGATGCGCCCCGGCACCACCGCCAGCCGCAAGCGGCCCTGCCTCAGGTTCTGCTCCGGCAGATACACCCGGCTGGTGACATAGCCGCGCTCCACCATCGCATTGCTCAGCTCCGCCACCACTTGGTCCAGCTGAACCAAGCCCAGGCATCGGCCTTGCCAGCGAGCCGCCGCCGCGGGCAGCCAGCCGCGCCAGGCGGCGGGCATGCCCTCCAGCTCGATCCGCTTCACCTCGAAGCACGCCCCTTGATGCGGCTCAGCCACAGCGGGCGCGGCGACAGCATTGAGAGGGGATGGGGATTGCAGCACGTCGGGCCGCCGTTGCAGCTCTTCCCGCTGCTGCTCCAACTGCTGTTGCTGATGCCGAAGAATTTGTTCGTCCAGCGCGGACGCTCCGGCGGCGGGAACAAGAAAGCCGCCCAAAACGGCGGCCTGAATCAAGGTATGGTTCACGGAGGCTTAGAGTGATTATTTTAAATTATTTAAATGGTATTTATGCTCCCATTTTAAATAATGACAATCACAAGGTAACTACGTGAAAATACGTAACGCGTAAAAAAACCGGAAGCCTCGCTTCCGGTTTTTAGTCTGCCGCGTCTTGTCCCGCTCAAGCCAGAACAATGCTCTCCAGCTCCGGCAAGGCGATCTGGTGATCCTTGCTGTATTGGTAGTCGTGGAACACGTGCTCGGCGCTGAGCAGTTGATAGCTGCCGTCTTCACGCCGAACTGTAGTGTCTTTGAGACGATAGGTATTCTGCCCGCAGGTCCAACAATCGAAATTGCGCATCTGAGTGCACAAACAGGTCTTGTCCCACACCTTGATGCGGCGCTCGCCGGGATGGGCGGCCACTTCGCGGTTGTAGGCATCAATATAGGAACACCCGCCCTTGGCATCCAGCAGGTAGCCGTAGGCTTCGCAATTGGGGCGAATGCCGTCGCCGATGGCCGGACAGTGTTTGATCATGCGCATAGGATAGCCGGTGGGCGACAGCTGGTTGACTTCGATGTCGTCTTCATTGGCTTTGAAGTACTCCTGCTGTACTTTCTCCGGCAGACCGCATTCGCGTGCCACGGTGAAGCGGGTAGCCACCTGCACCGCGCCGGCGCCCATTTCCAGGAAGTTGGTCGCATCGCTGCCAGTGAACACGCCGCCGGCCGGAATCAGCGGAATGTCCAGCTGCTCGGCCCGCAGCCAGTCCCGGATTTCGGCGACGATAGTGGCCAGGTCGTATTGCGCCCAATCCATGCCGAAGCCCAAATGGCCGCCGGCCAGCGGGCCTTCCACCACCACGTAGTCCGGCAGACGATTGCTGCGCGCGCTCTTTTTCAGGAACAACTGCAGAGCGCGCAGCGAGGAGACGATGATGCCGAGCTTGGCGTCGCGGAAGCGCGGGTGGTCTTCCATCAGCGCGAAGGAGCCCAGGTGCAGGCCGGCGGCGAGGGTGATGCCGTCGATGCCGGCGTCCAGCGCGGCGTGCATGCGCGTGCGCAAGGTTTCCTTGGGCGCGTTCATGGTCAGCTTTTCCATGCAGTTGATGAAGACCAGGCCATCGCCGCGTTTGGCTTCCATGGTCTTGCCCACATGCATGCGGGTGGCTTCCGCCAGCAACCCCAAGTCGAACTGCACGACGGATTTGTCGCTGTTCTCGACATTGAATTTGTACTGTTTGAGCTTGTCTTTGACGTATTTGGTGTTGAAGCGGCGGTCGGTGACCGTGGGCACCATGGCGTCGGAAATATGCCCCACGCCGCCCAGTCTGGCCGCTTCCAGCGCCAGCGCCGAGGTGGAGATGTCCACACCCATGCCGCCAATCATGATGGGCACCAGCTCCTGCTTGCCCAGCCGCAGTCTGAAATCGTCAACGCACTTCATTAAATCAGCCTATCTCTCCTGAATGCTGGCCGGCATTATCCCCCGGCCTTATGGGAAAATCCATTTTTTTAGAGTTTTTGCTCCGAGGGTCCAGCCAAACCGCTCCCGTCAGCCCCAGCCGGTTCAAGCGCCCAGCCCTTGCCACTATGCGCCCGCCATATTGCAGCCATGCTACGCGCCGGCTCATTGAAAAAGCCGGGGGGGGGGCCCGGCCTTTCCCTGCATGCCGGCGCGTGGCAGGCCGCAAACTACGGTCTTACCAAATACGGATGCGTTCGTCTTTCGGCTTGAACATCTTGTCGCCGGGCTTGACTTCGAAGGTTTCGGCAAAGGCGTCGCTGTTGCTCGCCGCGCCGATGGCCCGGAACTCGCCGGGCGAATGCGGATCGCTCACCAAGCGCGACAGCAAGGCCTCGTCGCGAATTTTGTTGCGCCACACCTGGGCGAATCCATAGAAGAAGCGCTGGTCGCCGCTCATGCCGTCTATTGTAGGCGCCGGCTTGCCGCCCAAGGACAGTTGGTAGGCCTTATAGGCGATTTGCAGGCCGGCGTTGTCCGCGATGTTTTCGCCCAGCGTCAACTCACCGTTGATGTGCTTGCCCGGTAGGGGCTCGTAGCCGCTGTACTGCGCCACCAGCTTGCCGGTCAGCTGATCGAAACGGGCGCGGTCTTCCGCCGTCCACCAGTTGCGCATATTGCCGTCGCCGTCGAACTGGCTGCCCTGATCGTCGAATCCATGGCTGATTTCATGGCCGATCACCGCGCCGATGCCGCCGTAATTGGCGGCGTCATCCGCCTTGGCGTCGAAGAACGGCGGCTGCAGAATAGCGGCCGGGAATACGATCTCGTTCAGCGACGGGTTGTAGTAGGCGTTGACGGTTTGCGGCGTCATCCCCCACTCTTCGCGATCCACCGGCTTGCCCAAGCGGGCCAACATGCGGCGATATTCGAACAAGGAGCCTCGCTTGATATTGCCCACCAGGTCGTCGCGCTTGATCTCCAGGCCGCCATAGTCGCGCCACTTATTGGGGTAGCCTATCTTCAGCATGTATTTGGACAGCTTGTCCTGCGCGGCCTTCTTGGTGGCCGGGCTCATCCAGCTGAGCGTGTCTATGCTCTGGGCGTAGGCCTTCATCAAATTGCCCACCAGCGCTTCCATCTTGGCCTTGGACTCCGGCGGGAAGTAAGCCTGCACGTAGAGCTTGCCCAGAGCCTCCCCCAGATTGCCCTCTACCGCTTTCACCCCGCGCTTCCAGCGCGGCTGCTGCTCCAGCGTGCCGGCCAGCGCCTTGCCGTGGAAATCGAAACGGGTCTGCGCCAGGGCGCTGTCCAGATAGGGCGCGTAGGCGTCCAGCGTCTGCGCCGTCAGATAGTCCTGCCAGTCTTGCAGCGGCAGCTCGGCCGCCAGCTTGGCCCAGGCTTGCGCATAGCTGGGCTGGTTGACGTTGACGGCGCTGACGCCGCCGGCCTCGGCCGCGTTCAGGAAGACTTGCCAGTCAAAGCCCGGCGCCCGCTTTTTCAGCTCGGCCACGCTCATCTTGTTGTAGGTTTTTTGCGGATCGCGGTTCTGTACCTTGCTCCACTGGGCTTCCGCCAACTTGGTTTCCAGCGCGAACACCCGCTGGGCTCGCCGTTCCGGTTCGCTGTAGCCGCCCAGCTTGAACAGCTTGGCAAGATAGGCGCGGTAGGCCTGGCGCGCCTTCTCGAAACGCGCGTCCTTGCCCAGGTAGTAGTCGCGGTCCGGCATGCTCAGGCCGTTCTGATACAAACCTGCCAGGTATTGACGCGCGTCCTTGGCGTCCGCCTCAACGTAAAAGGCCAAAGGCTGTTGCACGCCCAGACCCTGCGCCGCGCCCATCCATGCCGCCAGCGCGCGCTTGTCCTTCAGGGCGGCGATTTCCGCCAGATCTCCCCGCAGCGGCGCCAGGCCCAGCTTGTCCAGCGCGGCCTCGTCCATGAAGCTGTGGTACAGATCGCCGATCTTTTGCGCCTCAGCCGAGGCGCCCGGCTTGGCGGCGGCCTCCTCTATCAGCTTGCGGCTGCGCTCCTGGCTCAGGTCGCGCAATTGCTTGAAGGCGCCGTCATTGTCTTCGGACGCCGGCAGCACCGCGTGCTTGACCCAGGCGCCGTTGACCGCGTGATAGATGTCGTCTTGCGGACGCACCGCGTTGTCGAAATGCCGTTTGTCGATGCCGGACACGGCGCTGGCTTGCGCTTGCCAAGCCAGCAGCAAGCTGGCGGCCATCAGGGCTAACTTGATTTTCATCGGGGTTCCTTTCACTCCATTTCTCTGCGGCCCTGTTTTCATTGTTTTGGTTCCGGTGAAAATGCCGGGCCGGCTCACAATGGCAAGATAAAGGCAGCCCGAAGGCTGCCTTTTCCTCACAAGGGGTCAAACGTCAATTTCATGACAAAGACAAGATATAGATTAATACAGCCATATATAAGGAGTGCCTTGGCCAGACCGGCGGGCTCAC